>CAMWUS010000058.1 GCA_947177495.1 uncultured Clostridia bacterium | reverse complement strand
CCTCATAGTCTTTTTCCACAAGCAGACGGCATACGGCAAGCCCGATCCCGCGCGTGCCACCCGTAACTAACGCCCGCTTCATGCCTGCTCGCTCAGCGCGATGATTTCTCTTGCGACCTCATCTACGCTCCTTCCGTCGGTATCCAAAATATAATCGGCTACGTGTTCGTAAACGGGCGTACGCTCGGCAAGAAGATTTTTAAGCGTTGCTTCCGTTCTGCCGTTTTTGAGTAAGGGGCGGTTGTCGTCTACGTACACGCGGGCAAGCAGCGATTCGAGCGACGCACGCAGGAAAAAGATTTTTCCGTTGCGCTTTAACATTTCGTTGTTCTCCGCCTTTAACACCAAACCGCCGCCCGTGGAAATGACGAGCTCGTCCTTTTCCGAAAGCTCGCGCACGATATCCGTTTCGAGTGCACGGAAATGGCTCTCGCCGTAGTATTCGAACAAATCGGCAATTTTACCGTGACGGTCGGTAATCACCACGTCGGTATCGTACCAACGCTTACCCGTAAGCTCCGCAATGCGAATGCCCACGCTCGATTTTCCCACACCCATCATGCCGCAGAGTACGATATTCATAACCAAAAACTCTCCAATGCAAGTTTATAGCTGTTTTTCCCGAAGCCGAGGATTTCACCTTTGCACACTTCCGTAAGTACCGATTTATGGCGGAACTCTTCCCGCGCGTGTACGTTGGACATATGCACTTCCACCACGGGCGTGGGAACAGAAGCGATTGCATCGCGAATTGCATAGGAATAATGGGTGTACGCGCCCGCGTTGAGTACAACGCCGTCGTACTTGCCCTCCGCGCCGTGCAAGAAGGTACATATTTCACCCTCGATATTGCTTTGCACGCAATCCACCTCGTGCCCATGTTTGCGGGCAAATTCTTTGAGTTCGGCGCAAATGCTTTCCAGCGTTTCTACGCCGTACACGCCCTTTTCTCGCTTGCCCGTAAGGTTGAGATTCACTCCGTTGATAACAAGTATTTTCATGATTTATTCTCCCGTGTTTTTCGGTAATCCTGCCAAAGTAATTTTGCTTCCTCCGCGTTCGGAGTTTTATTTAAGAAAAGGCAGTCTGCCATGTAAGCCTGATAGAACAACATGGACGCACCGTTCACCGTCGGCTTTCCAAGCCCGCGCGCTAAGTGCAAGAACTCCGACTCCTCGGGCACGTAGATGAGGTCTACCGCCGCCGAGCAAAGGGATAACAGCTTCTCGTCTACGGGCGCAGTGCCCACGCCTTCGAGCGCGACGGCGGGCGTTTGCCCCACCGTGTCATGCATGCCGATTCCCGTGCAATTTAAGATGATATCGAATGCGCGCAGAGGCACTTCCTTTAATGGCGTAAACCCGCCGATTTCTTTATGGACATTTTCGATGCGGTTGAAGTCCCGCTCGTAGGCGAACACCTCCGCACCCGCATCGCTCAGCTTTTTGATACAGCTTCTGCCCGCGCCGCCCGCGCCGAGCACGAGTACGGTCTTTCCCGCTACCTGTACCCCCGCGTTCTCCAACATGAGCAAAAAACCGTAGCCGTCGGTGTTATAGCCTGTCCGCTCGCGAGTGAGTACGGTATTCACTGCGCCGAACGCAGGCGCGTCGCCGCGCAGTTCCTTTAAATACGGAATAATATCCAGCTTGAACGGAATGGTTACGTTGAACGCGTCGTACTCTTGAAAAAGCTTTTCCGCCCGTGCGGAAAATTGAGCGGGGGGAATGGATAACGAGTCGTAACTGCATTCATGCCCCATACGCTTTAAAATAAAGGTGTGCATGGAAGGGCTTTGCGACTGAGACACGTCCTTCCCGATAACTGCAAGCTTTAGCATATGACCTCTTTTTCAACTTTGGTGAGCAGCTCGGCGTATTCGGAATAGGCAAGCTTTAACAGCTTGTACTCCCCTTTTCTTACGGGCGCAACCAAGCTGACCGTATCCGCCGATTTATTTTTCTTATCCAATCGGGAAAGCGCCGCAACCCGCTCCGCGGCGGGAAGAGAAGGCATTCCGCCGAGCACCGTGCGTGCCAAAGAGCAAAGCTCGTCGAGGTAAGCCCCGTTGCACTCCGTCGTGCGCCGCGCGATTTCCGCTTCGAAAATAGTTCCCACAAGCACGTATTCCCCGTGCGAAAGACTGCCGTCCACAAGCTCGAACGCGTGCCCCGTGGTGTGCCCCAAATTCAGGCATTGCCTAAGCCCCGCTTCACGAGCGTCCGCCTGCACCACCCGCGCCTTTATCGCAATGTTGTCGGGAATGATTTCTGCCAAAAAATCCAAGTCGAAAAGCTTGTCACGATTGGCATTAAGCTTGTCGAACAGCGCGCCGTCGAGCGCGGCGTGTTTTACGATTTCGCCAAGCCCACAACGCAATTCGCGTGCGGGCAAAGTCTTTAAAAATGCAGGGTCTACGAGCACCGTTTGCGGCTGATGGAAGGCACCGATGAGGTTTTTCACGCCGCAAAAGTCAACGGCGGTTTTGCCGCCTACCGAAGAGTCGACCTGCGCAAGCAGCGTGGTGGACACCTGTATGCAGGAAATGCCGCGCATGTACAGCGCGCTTGCAAGCCCGCCGATGTCGCCGACCACCCCGCCGCCGATGCACAAAATTTTGTCGTTGCGGTGAAGCTCCGCTTTCGCGCAAGCCTCTAAGAGTGCGAACAGCGTTTCCTTCGTTTTATGCTCTTCCCCCGCGGGCATTGCAAACACGGGCACGCCCTTGAAATGCGCCTTGATTTGTTCACCGTACAGAGCGAGCACGTTCTCGTCGGTAAAGATAAGTCCGTGAAAATCGGTCAGCCGCTCGAACGCGTTCTCGCAGCAAATTATTTCGCTCTCCGCACTGATCTCTTCCCGAATACGAAAGCTTTTCATTGCGGAAGCCTCCCGTAGCGGTCTAAAACTTCCGTCATGGTATCGCCGCCCAAACGCTCGCTCACCACACGGGCAAGCTCGGTCGCGAGCGCGCTTTCGAGTACTACCTCGCATGCCGTGATTGCGCAAACGTCGCTGCGTTCGGTATCGGCACGCGCGGGCTGTTTGCTAACATAGTCCACCGTGTTAAGCCCCCGCATGAGTGTGGGAATAGGCTTCATAGCAGCGCGTACGACGAGCTCTTCGCCGTTACTCATGCCGCCCTCGATCCCGCCTGCGCGGTTGGTGTTGCGGGTAAACTTGTCCCCCGCATAATAAATTTCGTCGTGCGCCTCGCTTCCCTTTTTGGCGGAAAGCGCAAAGCCGTCGCCAAACTCCACACCCTTGATTGCCTGCACGCTCATGAGTGCAAAGGCAAGGCGCGCGTCCAACTTTTCCGCGTAGGTCATAAAACTGCCGAATCCGCTCTTCAAGCCCTTTACGCGAAGCTCCAAAACGCCGCCGCAGGTATCCCCCGCCGCCTTGCATTCTTCGATGTATTTCACGGCGCGCTCTTCTACGTTTTTATCGAGCATGCCGAGCGTTTCGCTTTTCTTCTTGATATCGTCGAAGGAGTATTTCCCCTCGTCCTTTATGTTTCCAACGCTTCTTACGAAGCCCGCGACTTCCACGCCGAGTGCGGAAAGATACTGCCTCAACACCGTGCCCGCCGCCACGCGCACTGCCGTTTCGCGCGCCGAAGCCCGCTCCAAAATGTTGCGCGCGTCCTCGCCGCCGAACTTTTTTAAGCCCGTCAAATCGGCGTGACCGGGGCGCACCCGCGTCACTTTTCGCGCCTGAGTATCGCACCCCTCGGGCGCCATGTACGCTTTCCAATTCTCGTAATCGCGGTTATACACGGCAAGCGCAATGGGGCTTCCGATCGTGACGCCGTTGCGTAAGCCCGTAAGCATTTCTACTTTATCGCACTCTAACTTTTGCCGCGCGCCTCTGCCGTAGCCGCTCTGCCTGAGTTTCAGCTGCTCATCGATTGCGGCAATATCCAACTGCAAGCCCGCAGGCATCCCCTCGATAATTGCTACGAGCGCCTTTCCGTGCGACTCGCCCGCCGTTGTAACTCTCATATCTCTTCTCCGTTCGGGTGCGATACGACGTAACCGCCGTCCGCAACCGTTATCATAATGTCGTTGAGTTCGTCCGTTCTGTATATTTGTGCGCCCGCGTCCGACAGCCTTTGCATGGCGTCCGCCGCAGGGTGCGCATAGGTATTTCCTTTGCCAGAGCTTACCACTGCCGTCTCCGCGCCGAGCGTTTTCAGCCATTCCTCCGAAGAGGAGGAAGCCGACCCGTGGTGGGAAACCTTTAAAATGTGCGTATCTTCCAAACGCACAAGGCGGGTTCCGTAATCGAACGCGTCGGGCGCAACCGCATATTCGCGTAGTAGCGCGCTCTCCCGCTTTTCACCGATATCGCCCGCAAGCATGGCGTTCACGCCCTCAAAGCTCACGAACAGCACGGCGGAATCTTCGTTTTTGTCAGTTTCTTCCGCACCGTTGGGGGAGATACAGGCGATAAAAGCACCCGAAGGGTTGGTGATGAGTACGCGCCGCAGCAGGGTAATTTGTTCCGCACCCGATGCTTTTACGCTCTTTAAAAAATCGGTATATGCGCTCGAAGACGAGCCGAGCGCGGGAAGATAGGCGCGCGTGATAGAGAAGTCTTTGCAAATGCGGGCAAACCCGCCGAAGTGGTCGGATTCGGCATGGGTGAGAACAATGCTCACTGCCGTAGGTTTTAAAGCTTTTAAGTAGCGGTAAATGTGGTTTTCGTTTTCGTAGTTTCCGTTGCCCGCGTCCACGATGATAATTTCACCGTCGGGAAATTCTACGATGGTAGAATCGCCCTGTCCCACGGAGAGGAAATGTAACCGCAATTCCCCTTCTCCGCGCTTTTTCACGGAGTATGCGGGAAGTAGCGTCCTGAGCGGGACCAAAGAGACGAACAGCACATACGCGACAAGCAAAAGCACGGCAAAAAGCAAACATGCAAGTTTCAAATAAAAAGCTTTGGAATGCTTGCGTTCCCCGAGATCGCGTCTTTCGTGCTTCATCTATTTGTCCGCCGTGTTCTTATTTTTTTACCGTCTGCGCCGCAAGCGCCTTGATTTCGTCCATATGGGCGCGCGCTTCCGCATAGCCGATTTCGTACATTTTGTCCATTGCCTCACGCGAAACGTCGGTCGCCTTAAAATCGTAGAGATTGGGGCGAAGCATGATATCCGCCGCATCGTAACCCCGCGATTTGGCGTTTCCGAGCGTCTTGACGGGTACGAACGCACCCACCGCCGAGCCGATCAAACGCGAAAACATTCCCTTTTCTTCCTCGGGACGCATATAGGCGGAAAGGTCGATTGCAATTACTGCGTCCGCGCCCATTTCCTTGCAGATGTCCGCGGGAATGGCGTTGGTAAATGCTCCGTCGTAAAGCCGTTTTCCGTTCACCTCTACGGAACGGAAAAAAGGCGGAATGGCGGCGGAAGCCGTAAGCGCACGCGCCACGTTTCCCTCGCGAAGCAACACGCCGTCGTTGGTTTCGCCGTCCGTCGCCCAAACGGCAAAGGGAAGCGGCAGGGAGGCAAAATCCCCCTCGATATATTCTTTCAAGTATTCTTCGGCAAACGCCAAATCGGCAAAGGGGCGCAAATTGCGTGCAAATTCTTTGCGGTTGAGGCTCTCGATAATGCCCGTCATGTCTGCGGAAGTATAGCCCTTGGTGTAAAGCGCACCCACAATGCCGCCGATAGACGTACCCGTAACAAAGGAAAATTTGATGCCCTCTTCCTCGAACGCTTTGAGCGCGCCGATATGGGCAAGCCCCTTTGCACCGCCGCTGCCGAGCGCAAGCCCGAGCTTAAATTTACGCTTGCGTGAAAATGTATTTTTAACAAAGGATATAAATCCCATATTATACTCCTATTTGATATCCCTAACGATACTCCTACAAAATTTATTGTACTCCATTTTCGAAAAAAAGTAAACCGAAATGCTTCTTCTTCTCACAATTTCACGCAAAATCGGAAAAAACAGCTCTTTACAAATGCAATCCGCATTCTATGAACGAGCAAGACAAGGAAAGCGAGCATTTTCGACGGGGAGTTTACTTAGGCGTAAATGACCCGAGAAAAACGGAGCTTGACACAGTATTGCGACGTTCAGAGGATGCGGGCACTTGACAAAAAATAAAACCGTGCTATAATTATACCCGTGAAGAAAAACGGACTAAAAAAAGCGAAAATTGCGCTTTCTATTTTACTCGCGATTTGGATTTTGCTCGCCTGCATAGCGGTGGCGATGATGATTGCGAGCTACACGGTGGAGTTTACCGCCCGCGTACTTCCCGATTATGCGCGGGAAGATCTTTCTCCCGTACTCGAAAAGGACGTTTGGACGGAAGAAGACTATGCCTTTTTATTCCGCCAAACGGGGCTCGGGAAATCCGCTCTCGACGAACTTAAAAGCAATTCCGCCACAAAAGCGGAATACGAAAAATTTCAGGAAGCGTTCTTCTATGAGGGGACGCTCGTGCACGACATGGCGGCAATCACCACCCCGCACGATTCTATGGAAGAAGGCTTCTTCTTCCCCGTTGCACCTTTGCACGACGGCGACGTGATTCTTTCTTCCACCTGCCATACGTTCGGGTGGCGCAACGGTCACGCCGCACTCATCTTAGACGGCAAAAAGGGGCTCACCTTCGAATCGTTCGACCCCGACACGCCGAGCGGCTTCGGTTCCGTCAATTGGTTTTTAAACTCTTCCAATTTTATGGTACTGCGTTTAAAGGAGGAATACCGCGCCCAAACCAACCCCGCGGATATCGCAAAAGCCGCGCGAGAAACGCTGATGGAGGTTCCCTATAACCTCACGGTTGGAGTACTATCCCCCAAAGATCAATGCAAAGACGGGCGCACCCCCACCGCCACGCAATGCGGACACATCGTATGGCAGGCGTTTAAAAACTTCGGCTACGACGTAGACGCCAACGGCGGTTTGGTCGTCGTCCCGCGGGATATCGCACGTTCGTCCTATTTCGAAGTCGTACAAATAAACGGTTTTTCCGTTGATAAGCTTTGGTAAAACAATCTAATACAAAAACAGCGCAGGGCAATCGCCCTGCGCTGTTTTCTTACTTTTTGTTGATAAATTTGGATAGCGTTGTTTTGAGCAAATCCATATCGATAGGTTTGGCGATATGCGCGTTCATGCCGCAATCCAAGCATTTCTTCATGTCATCGGCAAAGGCGTCCGCTGTCATTGCGATAATGGGCAAATCCTTGTCGGGATGGTCAAGCGCGCGAATGGCAATCGTCGCTTCGTACCCCGTCATGACGGGCATGCGGATATCCATTAAAATCGCGTCGTAAGTTCCCTGTTTGGAGCGCTCTAACATCTCGACGCAAATTTGACCGTTTTCCGCCCGTTCCACTTTCATGCCCTCGTCTTCGAGCAGCATTTCGGCAATTTCCCAGTTAAGGTCGTTGTCTTCGGCAATCAAAATATGCTTGCCCGTAAGGTCGGCGCCTTTCGTCTTTCTCTCGCCGCACAGTTCCTCGTGCTCCTGTGCAAATTTGCGCAACCCGTAATAGAGCGTGGATTTGAAGAGCGGTTTGGAAAGGAATCCGCTGATACCCGCCGCGCGCGCTTCCTTTTCCATGTCGCCCCAATCGTATGCCGAGATGAGCAGGAGCGGGATTTCGTCGCCGAGCTTCTTTCTGATACGCCGCGCCGTTTCCAATCCGTCGATACCGGGTAATTTCCAATCGATTAAAATGATGTCGTAACGCTTGCCGCTCTTGTAAGACTCGACCGCCTTGCTAACGGCGTCCTCGCCCGAAAGCATCCAATCGCTTTCGATACCGATTTCTTTGAGCGAGGCGACCGTAGAAAGGCAAAGCTGTTCGTCGTCGTCCACCACGAGCATATTCCAATCGGGAAGGAGCATTTCCTCTTCCGTCATGTCTACCTTTTCGAGATCGAGCACGACGTGGAACTTCGTCCCCTTTCCGAGCTCGCTTTGCACCTCGATCGTGCCCGTCATGGCGTCTA
>CAMWUS010000057.1 GCA_947177495.1 uncultured Clostridia bacterium | reverse complement strand
ATCATGGGTTCGGGCGCAGAGACGGTGGAAGAGAGCATCAACAAGCTCAACAAGCAAGGTCACAAATACGGCTTGATTAAAGTCCGTTTGTACCGCCCCTTCGTTTCCGACGCGTTTGTTGCGGCAATTCCCAAGACCTGCAAAAAGATCGCGGTGCTCGACAGAACGAAAGAGCCCGGTTCCCTCGGCGAACCCCTCTACCTCGACGTTTGCACGGCGCTCCTTGAAAAGGGCTTGAAGACCATCGACGTGGTAGGCGGCAGATACGGCTTGGGTTCCAAGGAATTCAACCCCTCCATGGTGCTTTCCGTTTACAAGAACCTCGAAGCAAAGCAGCCCAAGAACCACTTCACCGTGGGTATTTACGAGGACGTTACCAATACCTCGCTCGACTTCTCCGAGAAGTTCGACGCGGCACCCGAGGGCTCCACTTCCTGCAAATTCTACGGCTTGGGTTCCGACGGTACGGTCGGCGCAAACAAGAACTCCATCAAGATCATCGGCGACCACACCGATATGTACGCTCAAGCTTACTTCTTCTACGATTCCAAAAAGTCGGGCGGCATTACGGTTTCCCACCTCCGCTTCGGCAAGACGCCCATTCAGAGCGAATACCTCATCGACTCGGCTGACTTCATCGCCTGCCACAACCCCTCTTACATCATCCGCTACGACATGACGAGCGATTTGAAAGAGGGCGGCGCATTCCTCTTGAACGCGCCTTGGACGACGGTCGAAGAGCTCGACAAGAACTTGCCCGCAAAGGTGAAGAACGCGCTCGCAAAGAAGCACGCTCGCCTTTACGTCATCGACGCAATCTCCATTGCGGCAAAGCTCGGACTTCGCGGCAGAACGAACACCATTTTGCAGTCGGCATTCTTCTACATCAACGAGCAGATCATGCCCTATGAGAACGCGGTTGATTACATGAAGAAGATGGCGTACAAGTCCTTCGCAAGAAAGGGCGACGCAATCGTTCAAATGAACTACAACGCGATCGACTCGGCAAAAGAACACCTCGTGAAAATCGACATCCCCGCTTCGTGGGCGACCACCAAGGACGGCGCGGACATGATTACCCTTGCCGATAACGATTACTTCCGCAAGGTCGTTGCTCCCATCCTCGCGCTCGAAGGAGACAAGCTTCCTTCCTCCGCGTTCGAAGCGGACGGCACCGTTCCCACGGGCACCACGAAGTACGAAAAACGCGGCGTTGCCGTTATGGTTCCCAAGTGGATTAAAGAAAACTGCATTCAGTGCAACCAGTGCGCGTTCGTCTGCCCGCACGCCTGCATTCGTCCCGCTCTTGTAGCAACGGGTGCCGACAAGCCCGCAGACTTCGACACCAAGCCCGCTACGGGTATCCCCGGCTACGAATACCGTATGCAGGTTTCCCCGCTCGACTGTATGGGCTGCGGCGTGTGCGCAGAGGTTTGCCCCGGCATGAAAGGCAACAACGCACTCGTTATGACGCCGTTTGCAGAGCTCGAAGCTGTTGAAGCTAAGAATTGGGAATATGCGGTAGACCTTCCCGACGTAGACCTTTCCGGCGTGAAGATGGCGGACGTGAAGAAATCGCAGTTCACCCCTTCGCTCTTCGAATTCTCGGGCGCATGCGCAGGTTGCGGCGAAACCCCTTACGTAAAGGTTGTTACCCAGCTCTTCGGCGACAGAATGATCGTTGCAAACGCAACGGGCTGCTCCTCCATTTACGGCGGTTCTTCCCCTACCTGCCCCTACACGACGAACAAGCAAGGTCACGGTCCCGCTTGGGCGAACTCCCTCTTCGAAGACAACGCGGAATTCGGCTACGGCATGAACCTTGCGTATAAGGCGAGAAGAAGCGCGATCAAAGAAAAGGTTGAAAAGCTCGTCGAGCTTTGGGCGGAATATCCCGAAGACGTGAAGCTTTGCAAGGCTTGGATCGACGGTATGGACGACGCAGAGGCGAGCAAGACCGCATCCGCGGCTCTCATCGAAGCCCTCAACAAGCACTCCTCCTGCCCGACCTGCGGACCTACCGTAAAAGAAATTTTGAAAGATAAAGACTGCTTAGTTAAGAAGTCGTTCTGGATCATCGGCGGCGACGGCTGGGCATACGACATCGGTTACGGCGGACTCGACCATGTACTTGCTTCGGGCGAAGACGTGAACGTGCTCGTGCTCGACACCGAGGTTTACTCCAACACGGGCGGACAGGCAAGTAAGTCCACTCCTATCGGCGCAGTTGCGAAGTTCGCTTCCAGCGGTAAGCGCGTGAAGAAGAAGGACTTGGGCATGATCGCGGCTTCCTACGGCTACGTATACGTGGCACAGTGCGCTATGGGCGCTGACAAGGCTCAGCTCGTGAAAGCGCTCAAAGAAGCGGAAGCTTACCACGGACCTTCCCTCATCATCTGCTACGCGCCCTGCATCAACCACGGCATTAACATGACCAAGTCGCAGGCAGAGCAGAAGTCGGCAGTGGATTGCGGTTACTGGCAGTTGTACCGTTACAATCCTACGCTCGAAGCGCAGGGCGAAAATCCCTTCACGCTCGACAGCAAGGATCCTACGGGCGACTATCAGGCGTTCATCTTGGGCGAAACGCGTTACGCTTCCCTCAAGAAGACGCAACCCGAGCTTGCGGACGACCTCTTCAAGAAGACGGAAGAGTCCTCTAAGGCTCGCCTTGCAGGCTACAAGAAAATGGCAGGGAAAGAATAATCCTTTCCCCGTCATTCTGCCCCGCCGCACGTATTCGTCGACTAAGGCGGCACGTCCCGATTTATCGGCACGAGGCGAATGCCGAAGTAGCCACGAAGTGGCGAAGTAGCGATAGTAAAGAAGCCGCCCGAGCAATCGCTCGGGCGGTATTATATTATTGCGTATAATAACAATACAAAAAAACTCGGCGCCTTGCGGAGCCGAGCTTTTTTTGTTACGCTTTTTTGGATTTCTTTTCGGAACCGTTTTCGCTGCAAGCCTGCAACTTTTCGTCCATCATGTCGTTCACTTTTTGCATGACTTCCGATTGACTCTTTTTCACGAGCGAACGCGCTTTATAGCTGTTTGCAACCAAAAGCGCACCGCCTACCGCACCGAGCATAAGTCCCAAACAAAAAACTTTTTCCATGGTGTTTCCTCCTAACTGTAACAGAGCGGACAGCGTCACAAAGTACCCTTTCCGCCTATCCTCAGTTTGTGAAACTATCCTACCGTTATTCCTCGGCGGGCTTGCGTAATTTTTCCAATTCGGCTTTGAGCTGTTCGTTCTCGCGCCGCAAATCCACGGCAAGGCGGGCGTAGAGGGCGTCTATTTCGCGCTCTAAGCGCCGTTGCAGGAAGGTCTTGTCTTCCTCAATGCCCGCCGCTTTCGCCGCCTTAGCAATCCTTTCAGGCTGTTTTTTGAGCAGGTTGCGGTATTTGTTCTGCATACGCAGCATCAGTCGCTCGTCCCCCGCCGCAATGTTCATAATGGCGCGGCGCACGGAAACGCCCTTACTGCGCTCGTTAAGCACCTTTTCAAGCATTTCGTCCGTTTCCTCTTCGGTAAAGGGGCGAATTTCCCCCGCCTTTAAATCCTTTCCGCGCAAGATATTGCGCACGCGCGAATCGTCCCGCTTTTTCAAAAACGCGTAATAGTAGTTGCGCACGCTCCCTTTGGCGCGGGAATGCTCCTTCCCGTAGGTTTCGAACAAATAAGAAAGCGTTTTGCCCGCATTCTTCCCCGTGTAGATGTACTCGATCAAGCCCGTAGCTTCCTCTTCCGTAAAGCCGTTTATTTTATTCATAGCTGTCACCTCACGGAAATTGTTGACATAATTTTATCTCTTTATACATCTATTAACGATATGAGAGTGTTTTTTTTGGCGGAAACCACCTGCGCGCTCACCGTAAACGGCGTGTATTTGGGCATTGTGGACGGCTTTGAACGCACCTGCGAGTTGGAACCTGCCGACCGCGTTTTTTGCGAACTCAAAGCGTGCGACAGAATGCCCGTTTCCTTTTTCTTCGACGAGGATTTTTTAATTAACCCGCCCCCGCAAATTAAGCTGTATTTTACCGAGCATGGCGTGGCGGTGTATGCCGAAAACTTCGCTTATGCCGACCAAACCTTGCGCGTGCTGTGGCAAAAGCGGTTCGGAAACGCCCTACTCACTTTATGCACGCAGGGCAACCTACAACTCAACCTGCAATGCAATGGGGAGATGCACTTGGTGGAATTGCCCGAAGCGCTTACCGACTGTCAGGCTTCGCCCATCGGAGACGATTTCCTGCTTGAAGGAAGTGCCGCGTTTGCCCGCGTTTCCCGCGAGGGAAAAATAATCTTGTTTTCGGAAGGAAAGGTGTTGGAGCGCGGACAAAAACTGCGTGCGGAAGTGCCCTTTCACGACAGCGCCATGCACACCGCCGTATGCGCATGGGAAGGCGACGAGCTTGTAGAGTGCAAGGTACGCACGGCAAGCGAGCCGCAGGCGGATACCTTCGCGCTCGCCTTTTTCGAGAGCATTCTCATCGGCGCCGACCCGCTCCCCTTCTTGCACGAAACTTTAAGCGAAAAAGCGGACAGCTTGCGGGAATTTTTAGGGGATTTCCACTCCGTCGTTTTAACGGAAACGCGCGACCGCGTAGGACTTGTCTACAAGCGCAAAGAGCGCATTTACGACTTGCGTTATTTCCGCATCGAACTCGACGACGGCAAAATTAAAAACATTACGGGAGAATAAGGAAAAGCCGCACGGGCAAATGCCCGTGCGGCTTACTTATTTTCAATTAGTATTTGGTAACTTTTACGCTACGGATATAGATGGGCGTTTCGAGAGGTACGTTGTAAGTTGCCTCTACATCGCCGCGGCGAAGTTCCTCGAAGTCGGGATCGTCGCCCTGCTCGTTCTCGTTAATGCGCTGAATGTTGCGCTCCGTGGTGAACGAATAGTCGCTGTCGCCTTCGTCGGTATGGTCGGAAACGTATTCGTTGATTGCATCTACAAGAGCTTGGAACTGTCCTTCGTAGTCAATCGCCATACCGAATACGCAATGGTCCTGTGCACGCGAAGAGGACGTCTCGCCCGTGTAGGTGTAGAAGAGCGACGTCGCACTGTTGTACATATAGTCCTTATCGTTATCGTACTTGTCGTTGTTGTTGCCTTTCCCGCCGTCGTTACGCAACGTAGTGACCGTCTGCTTGAAGTTGCCCTTGTCGGTATAGGTCATAACGAGCGCGCCCTTGCTGTGCGCGAATTCGCGCGATTTGGCAGGATAGTTCCCGTTCTTGTCGAATTCGCCGTACACAGTGTAAAGCGGGCTGTCGGTGTTGCCGCGCTTCCATACGGACTGCGTAAAGGTAATTTCCTTTTTGCTTTCAAGCTCTTTCACTTCCGTGAAATAGTCGATCGCGTTCAGCTCGCCTTCTGCGATGCGATAGCCGCCCATTTGGAAGAACACGCCGTCGTAGTCATGTACGCAGGTATCGTTATAAAAGCCCGCGTCGGCAAGCTCGATGAAGTGCGTCACCGTCTGCGGTGCGTCTAAACGCGAAAGCTTATATTCCACCTCGTAGGTTTGTCCGTTAAATTCGTAAGTAATGGTAACTTCGGGATTATTCGAAGAGCACCCCGCAAGGAGCGCGCCCCCGCCTACCGCGATAACCGCAGCCGTAGAAATTCCCGCAACACGGCGTAAAATTCTTTTCACCATGAACCTCCGTTCTATCTATTCCCTTATATTTTAGCTTTAAAAACAAAATCCGTCAAGCGGTTTTTACCGCTTGACGGTGAAATTTGCAAGGAACTCACATTTGTGAGCCTATATACGCGCAGAACTGCGAGCGATTACTCGAGAACCGCCGTAGCGCCTGCTTCCTTGAGCTTGGCAACAGCCGCTTCCGCGTCCGCCTTGGGAACTGCTTCTTTGAGCACGCCGAGGCTCTCGACTGCCTTCTTCGCTTCTGCAAGACCGAGACCGGTGAACTCGCGAACCGCCTTGATAACAGCGATCTTGTTTGCGCCGAAATCTTTGAGGACGATGTTGAATTCCGTCTTCTCTTCTTCTGCGGGAGCCGCTTCTGCAGCACCTGCCGCACCTGCAACCGCTACGGGAGCAGCAGCGCTTACGCCGAACTCCTCTTCCAATGCTTTCACGAGGTCGTTAAGCTCGACCACCGACATAGCTTTTACTTCTTCAATCAATTTCTGAATATCCATTTTTTTAACCTCCGGTTATTTTTAATTTTTTTGGTCCGCGATTGCCTTTAATACATAGGCGAAATTCGCAATAGGCGCCTGCAAGCACCCGAGCATCTTTGCAATCAACACTTCTCTCGACGGGATGGAAGCGAGCTTCTTAACGCCCGCCGCGTCCACGTAAGCGCCGTTTACGTACGCGCTCTTGGGAACGATTTTCGTCTCCAAAGCAGGATTCTCTTTTACCGACTTTGCAATGATCGAGCAACCGCTCGTCTCGTCGGGGCAGAACACGAACGCCGTCGTGCCGTTCAAATCCTTCTCGAAGCCTTCCACGCCGAGTTCTTCGAACGCCTTGCGCACAAGGGTGTTTTTGTAAACCTTGTATTCGCAGGAAGCGCTTCTGAACTTGTTACGAAGACCCGTAACTTCCGCAACGGTGAGGTGGTCGTAGTTCGCGAGCACGACCGACTTGCTTGCCTGAATCTTGCTCTTGATTTCTTCGACGACTTCTTTCTTTGCGTTAAGGTTTACGGAATCAACTTTCTTAGCTCTCGTTTTAGCTTTCGACATAACTACCTCCGTTAAGCATATCTAAATACGCCCGATTTATTTATCCCACAAAAATACTTCGTCTTTTTGCGGGAGCCCTACAAAAAAACTCCGTACCGCAAGACAGGGTACGGAGCAAAATACAATTTAAGCTCTCAACCTCGACGGGAAATTAAGCACTATGGCACCCGTTGTCTGCGGTTTACGATTAAATTTTAGCACAACGTTTGCTTGAAGTCAAGCAAATTTACGCATCACGTCAAATTTTGTTAAAGTTGACTTTGACGCCGGGACCCATGGTGCTTGCAAGGGTAACGCTCTTGATGTACTGACCTTTCGCCGCGGCGGGTTTCGCCTTAACGATTGCGTCCATAAGGGCGTTGAAGTTTTCAAGCAGTTTGTCTGCTCCGAAGCTCTTCTTCCCGATGGGGCAGTGGATGATAGCCGTCTTATCGAGACGGTACTCAACCTTACCTGCTTTCACTTCCGCAACGGCGCGCGCTACGTCCATGGTAACGGTACCCGACTTGGGGTTGGGCATCAAGCCCTTAGGTCCGAGGATACGACCGATACGACCTACGACACCCATCATATCGGGCGTGGTGATCATAACGTCGAAGTCGAACCAGTTCTCGGTTTGGATTTTTTGAATCATCTCTTCCGCGCCGACGAAATCCGCACCCGCAGCCTGTGCCGCATCTGCGCGCTCGCCCTTCGCGATAACGAGAACTTTCTTCGTTTTACCCGTTCCGTGGGGAAGGACCAAAACGCCACGAACCTGTTGGTCTGCCTGACGGGGGTCGATACCGAGACGAACGTGAAGCTCTACCGTTTCGTCGAACTTCGCTTTCGCGGTACTGAGTACAAGGTTTACTGCCTCCGCAGAATCGTAAGATTTCACGCGGTCGTAAGATTTAATGCTGTCGGCGTAATTTTTACCGTATTTCATTCTTCGACCCTCCTTACTCTTCCACGGTCACGCCCATGCTGCGTGCCGTACCCTTGATCATGCTGACAGCGCTTTCAAGCGTGTTGCAGTTCAAATCGGGCATCTTCATCTTCGCGATTTCCTCTACCTGCGCCTTGGTAAGCTTGCCGACCTTAACCTTGTTGGGGGTCGCGCTTGCCGTCTCTAACCCGAGCGCTTTCTTGATAAGAACGGGCGCGGGGGGCGTTTTGAGGACGAACGTGAACGAACGGTCCTGGTAAATGGTCATTACGACGGGGATAATCAACCCCTCCTGACCTGCCGTTTTTGCATTGAATTCCTTGGTAAAGCCCTGAATGTTAATTCCGTGGGGACCGAGGGTAGAAC
>CAMWUS010000056.1 GCA_947177495.1 uncultured Clostridia bacterium | reverse complement strand
TATCAGCGTTATCAACGGTTGCAAACTCGCGGGGCTTTGCCCCGTACTCATAAAGGGGCAGAGGGTTGCGGGCATTCCCTTGCAACCTACGGAAGAGGAACTGCAAGCCGCGCTCGAAGAAGCGGACGCGTTGCTTCTTACCTCGCCCGACTATTACGGCAATTTCCCTCCGCTCGAACAGGCGAAAGCGCTGTGCGCCGCGCAGGGGAAACCGCTCTGCATCGACGGCGCGCACGGTAGTCACCTGCATTTTACGCAGCTTCATGCGGGCAGGTTTGCCGATATGTGGGTAGACGGCGCGCATAAATCTTTGCCCGCGCTCACGCAGGGCGCGGTCGTTTCGGCAAACGAGCGATTCGCGCAGTATTTGCAGGAAAGCGTTGCGTTCTTCCGTACTACTTCGCCTTCCTATCCCATTATGGCGAGCGTGGAATATGCGATCAAATACCCGCGGAATGAAAAAATCGAAAAGCTGTCGCAAGCATGCAAGCAGGCTTGGGGCGCATATCCGAATGCGGATTGGAGCAAAATTTTAATTGCATTCGGGGATAAGGCAAACGAGGCGCAGGCATATTTGGAAGCGCACGGCGTGTTTGCCGAATTCAACGACGGGAACTATCTCGCGTTCTATCTCTCGTCGTGTACGCGCGAGCGCGATTTGAAGAAATTGGGAAAGCTTCTCGCAAAACTGCCACGCGGAAACGTAGGCGGGGAGGACGAGCCTTCCGCTTATTGCTGTATGACAAGGAGCTGAAATGCAAATACTTCTCCGCAAGACAACCGCATATCAAAGGCTTCTTTCTGACGCGGAGCGGGACGAACTCTCCCATGCCGTGCTTGTGCTCTTTCCCGACGAGGCGCTTTTAAGATCGCTGTTAAAGGAATGTGCCAAGGCAATTCTCGGCGCGCAGGACGGAAGCCGTACGGCGAAGCTTATCGACGAGGAGAGCTATTCCGATTGCGTTATTTATCCCGCGGTCGGGGAAAAACTGAATGCGGATACGGCTGCGCGCATTCTCGAAGAGGCGGCACTCAGCCCCGTGGAGGGCGGTAAAAAGCTGTTCGTGTTGGATGGATTTCAAACCGTCACTCCGCTTGTACAGAATAAATTGTTAAAGGCGCTTGAAGAGCCGCACGAAAATGTGATATTCTTGATGGGGGCAACCGCGCCCTCCGCCGTGCTTCCCACGGTGCTCTCGCGGGTGAAGAAGCTGGACAATCCGCCCTTTGCGGAAGAGGAAATCGGGCGCGCGTTGGCGCGCAACCACGCGGGCGAAGGGGATATCGCCAAAGCGGCGGCGGCAAGCGGAGGAATTTATTCGGTTGCGGAAAACCTGCTTGCGGGCGGCGACGAGTTTTCGCTTGCGGTGCGCCTTTTAAGCGAAGAGGGCTACACGGCGCTCTGCCGCGAATGCGGGAATAGGGAGAACAAGCGCGCTCTGCTTTCGGCGCTCAAACTCACCTTGCGCGACGCGCTGTTTTATGCGACGGAACAGCAACGCTATGCTGCGATTCGAAGTAGAGAAATAGAAGAGCTCGGGCAGGAATATCCCGCGGGCGCGCTCCTCGAAGCGATACGGCTTGTCGGGGAAACGGAGCGGCAAGTACAATTCAATGCAAATTACGCGCAGGCACTTTTAACGCTGATTGCGCAAATCCGAACGGAGAAAATAAAATGGCAAAAGTTGTCGTAGTAAAATTCAAAAATAATTGCAAGCCTTACTATTTCAGTGCGGGCAAGTTTTCGCTCGAGCGCGGGCAGGGCGTTGTCGTGGAGACGGCGCGGGGGACGGAGTACGGCACCGTTGTAGAGCCCGAAAAGGAGATTGCCGAAAAGGACGTCGTCTCTCCCTTGAAACCCGTGTTGCGCCCCGCTACCGAAAAGGATATCGAAACGGTAAAGCATAACGAGGAGCGCCGCGCCGAGGCAATGCGCGTTTGCAAGGAGAAGATTCGCAAACATAATTTGGAGATGAAGCTCATCGATTGCGAATTCGCGTTTGACGGCAGTAAGGTGGTGTTTACCTTTACGGCGGAAGGGAGAGTGGATTTCCGCGAGCTTGTAAAAGACCTTGCGTCCGTGTTCCATATCCGCATCGAGCTCAAACAGGTCGGCATTCGCGACGAAACGAAAATTTTGGGCGGGATCGCGCCCTGCGGCAGAGAGTGCTGCTGCGCCGCCTGTATGCCCGACTTTAAAAAGGTGAGCATCAAAATGGCGAAGAATCAGGGGCTTTCCCTCAATCCCGGCAAAATCAGCGGACTGTGCGGCAGGCTCATGTGCTGTCTTGCTTACGAAAACGATTATTACGCGACCGTCTACAAAAAGATGCCCAAAATCGGTTCCCCCGTGGAAACGCCCGAGGGCAAGGGCACGGTCGTTTCGCAAAATATGCTCAAACAGGAAATCCGCGTAAAGATCGAAAAGGACAATGCCTTTTTCTATCGCGACTTTGCGGTGACGGACTGCAAGTTCCACCGTACCGAAAACGACGGAAACGATAAAAATTCCGAAAATGAGTAAAAATCCTTTACGAAACCAAATTATTGTGATATAATAAGCATACCAAAACATATGGAGGTACACCATGGCTCATACGATTACTGATGCGTGCGTATCCTGCGGCGCTTGCGCGGACACCTGTCCCGTCGGTGCGATCGCTCCCGGCGATTCCACGTACGTCGTAGATCCCGACGTCTGCATCGATTGCGGCGCTTGCGAGGACGGATGCCCTACGGGTGCAATCAAGGCTGAATAAGCCAACACAAAAAGCGCGGGTATCCGCGCTTTTATTTTTTTAGGGCTCCCGCAAAAAGACGAAGTATTTTTGTGGGATTTGATCAAAGGACTTTTGCGATGGAAGTAATCGAAGATTTGCTCATTGGCAATTACCGCATTATACAGGACACGGAACGCTACCGCTTTACTTCCGACTCGGTGCTTTTAAGCCGTTTCGTAAAGGCGAAGCGGGGCGAGGTCGTCGCCGATTTTTGCTCGGGAAGCGGCATCGTCGGCTTGCATTTCTATGCGGAAAACACGGGTATAAAATCGGTAACGCTTTTTGAAATGCAGGAGGAGCTTGCCCGCATGAGCGAAAAGACGGTTGCGCTCAATGGCTTGGAAAGTGTGTTCACGGTTGAGCATATGCGCGTGCAGGAGATTCCCGCAAATTATATCGAGAAATTTTCGCTGATATTTTGCAACCCGCCCTACGAGCGCGGCGGCTTCGAAAATGCCCAAGCGGACAAAGCGGCTTGCAGAAAAGAGCTTACGCTCACGCTCGAAGAGCTTTGTATTTCCGCATCGCGCTGTTTGAAGTACGGCGGCAGGTTTGCCCTCGTTCACCGTGCCGACAGGGCGGCGGAAGTGCTGTACACCTTGCATGCCCACGGGTTGGAACCTAAAAAGTTGCAATTCGTTTCGGGTAACGCGGGCACAAAGCCTTACTGCGTTTTGGTAGTTGCCGTAAAGGGCGGCAAACCCGGTTTGGAAGTTTTACCCCAAACCGCGAATGTTTAAAGTTGCGAATATAACGGAGAAGTTGGAATGATAAGTTTTGTGGCAACACCTATCGGAAATTTAAAAGATATTACGCTACGAGCTTTGGAGTGCCTGCGGGAGGCGGACGCTATTTTTTGCGAAGATACCCGCCATACGATCAAATTGCTCAACGCGTACGAAATTAAAAAACCGCTGTATTCCTGCCATAAATTTAACGAGCGGGAAGCGGCGCAAAAGATGATCGCGCTTTCCAAAGAGGGCAAAAATATCTGCGTGGTATCGGACGCGGGGATGCCCGTTGTGTCCGACCCCGGCAGAGAAGTGTGCCGCGTGCTCAAAGAAGCGGGGGAAGCGTACACCGTTCTCCCCGGTGCGAACGCCATGCTGTGCGCGCTCGTGCTCTCTGCTCTTCCTTCCGATAAATTCACCTTTCTCGGCTTTTTGCCCGACAAGGCTGGTGAACGTGCGAAACTGCTCGAACAGTATGCTTCCGCGCGGGAAACGCTAGTCTTTCATTGCGCTCCGCAGGACGTAGACGACTACATTGCCGCCATGCACCTTGCGTTCGGCGACCGAAACGCCTGCGCCGTGCGGGAAATCACCAAAATTCATGAGGAAAGCATTCCCTTTACGCTCGCCGAAGGGCTTGCGGGCGAGAAACGGGGCGAGTACGTTCTTGTGGTGGAGGGCGCGCCCGAACAGGCAAACGCACTGTGCGCGCTTTCCGTTAAAGAGCACGTCATGCACTATATGCAGGCGGGTTTACCCAAGAAAGAAGCGTTAAAGCGCGCCGCGGCGGACAGAGGGGTGAGCAAGAGCAGTTTATACAAGGAAACGCTTGATTTGTAGTTTGTTGAAGAAAATAGGGTTAAAAACCCACATTTTGTGTTAATTTATTTCCCCGTACACTATATTTTGTGGTTGCGGGGAAAATTTTTTAAAATACCGTTTTATTTCCCTTGACAAACGCGGCAAGATACTGTATGATGAAACCATTCCTACGGCAGCTGACGAGAGAAGCGGGGAACCGTATGGAGAAAGCCGATCGCTTAGGCAGTTTTTATGAGTATAAAAGCTGTCTTTTTATTTTCGGGAGGAGCTTACCGATGCGCGTAACGGGAAAAATTCATTCGTTCGAATCGTTCGGCACGGTAGACGGACCGGGAATCAGATTCGTCGTCTTTTTGCAAGGTTGTCCGTTGCGCTGTCTTTATTGCCACAATCCCGACAGCCGTCCGCTTGCGGGCGGGAAAGAGATGAGCGCGGAAGAGGTTGCAAACGAAGCCCTCAAATACCGCGCCTATTTCGGCGATAAGGGCGGGGTGACCGTTTCGGGCGGCGAGCCGCTCGTTCAGCTCGATTTCCTCATCGAACTGTTTACCCTGCTCAAACGCGAGGGCGTTCACACTTGCCTCGACACTTCGGGTATTTGTTTTCGGGAAGAAGACGCGCGCTACGAAGAGCTTGCGAGGGTGACCGATCTTGTATTGCTCGATATCAAGCACGCCGATGAGGAAGCGCACCGCGCACTTACGGGTGGGAGCGGTTTAGCTCCCCGCGCGTTCACGCAATTTTTGAGCGACAGGGGCGTGCCCATGTGGATTCGCCACGTGCTCGTGCCCGACATTACGGACGACGACGAGGCGCTTGCGCGCTTGCGCGCGTTCCTTAATATATTAAATACGGTGGAAAAGGTAGAGGTTTTGCCCTACCACAGCATGGGGGAAGTGAAGTACGAAAAGCTCGGGCTCGACTATCCCTTGCACGGAACGCTTCCGCCTACCCAAGAACGCGTATTAAATGCTCAACGCATTTTAACGGGAAAGACGACGGTATAATTCTCATTGACCAAGGAAAAATATAGACAGGAGAGACTAACATGGAAGCATGGCGCGCATTTCAGAGCGGAAAATGGAGCAACGGCGAAATCGACGTGCGGGATTTTATCCAACACAATTATACGCCTTACGAGGGCGACGGCGCGTTCCTTGTGCCCGCGACGGATGCGACCAAAGCGCTTTGGGAACAGGTGCTTGCGCTCTCCAAGGCGGAACGCGAGCGCGGCGGAGTGTACGACGCAGATACCGATATCATTTCCCGCGTGAACAGTCACAAGGCGGGCTACTTTAACCGTGATTTTGAAAAGATTGTCGGCTTGCAGACGGACAAGCCCTTCAAGCGCGCGCTCATGCCCTTCGGCGGACTTCGCATGGCGGAAGAGGCGCTCACCATGTACGGCTACGAAGCGAGCGACCGCGTAAAGGATATTTTCGCATTCCGCAAAACGCACAACGACGGCGTGTACGACGTGTACACGCCCGAAATGCGCTGCGCGCGCAGAGCGCACATTTTAACGGGCTTGCCCGATACTTACGGTCGCGGCAGAATCGTGGGCGATTACCGCCGCGTCGCGCTGTACGGCGTGGACTATTTAATTCGGAAAAAGGAAGAGGACAAGGCGATTTTGGACGGCACGATGTCGCCCGAAAAAATTCGCGACAGAGAGGAGCTTTCCGAACAGATAAAGGCGCTCCGCGCGCTCAAAGAAATGGCGGCGGAGTATGGGTTCGATATCTCCGTTCCCGCCGAAAACGCCAAACAGGCGGTGCAGTGGCTGTACTTCGGCTATCTTGCCGCCGTCAAGGATCAGAACGGCGCGGCGATGAGTATCGGCAGAAATACCACCTTCCTCGATATTTACATTCAGCGCGATTTGGACGAGGGCACGCTCACCGAAATCGAGGCGCAGGAACTGATCGATCATTTCGTTATGAAGCTGCGCGTCGTCAAATTCATGCGCACCAAGGAGTATAACGAGCTGTTCAGCGGCGACCCCACTTGGGTTACGGAGTCCATCGGCGGCATGGGGTTGGACGGCAGAACGCTCGTCACGAAGAGTAGCTTCCGTATTCTTCATACGCTAATCAATTTGGGACCTGCGCCCGAACCCAACCTTACCGTACTTTGGTCGAAACAACTTCCCGCAAATTTTAAGCGTTTTTGCGCGGATATCTCTATAAAAACTTCCGCCATTCAGTACGAGAGCGACGATTTGATGCGCCCCGAGCTCGGCGACGACTATTGCATCGCCTGTTGCGTTTCGGCAATGCGCGTAGGGAAGGATATGCAGTTTTTCGGCGCGCGTGCCAACCTTGCCAAATGCCTGTTGTATGCAATCAACGGCGGCAGGGACGAAATCGTAAAAGACCGCGAAACGGGGCTTCCCTTGCAGGTTTCCCCCAAGTTTGAGCCTGTATCGGGCGACGGTCCGCTTGATTTCGACGACGTGCTTGTAAAGTACGACGCCATGATGACTTGGCTTGCCAAGCTGTACGTGAATACGCTCAACGTCATTCACTATATGCACGATAAATATTGCTACGAGGCGCTCGAAATGGCGTTGCACGATACGAGCGTACGTCGTTTCTTCGCCACGGGCATTGCGGGACTTTCCTGCGCGGCGGACAGTCTTTCCGCAATCAAGTACGCCAAGGTCTATCCCGTTCGCGACGAGTACGGCATTGTGACCGACTTCCGCATCGAGGGCGATTATCCCAAGTACGGCAACAACGACGATCGCGTCGACGAGCTCGCCGTATGGCTGCTCAAAACGTTCATGAACAAAATCAAGAGCCACACCACTTATCGCGACTCCATTGCAACGACGTCGATTTTAACGATCACTTCCAACGTGGTTTACGGCAAGAACACGGGAAACACGCCCGACGGAAGAAGGGCGGGCGAACCGCTTGCCCCTGGCGCAAACCCCATGCACGGGAGGGATAGCAACGGCGCGCTCGCGTCTTTGGAATCGGTCGCAAAGCTTCCGTATGAATATTCCCGCGACGGCATTTCCAACACGTTCAGCATTACGCCGCACTCGCTCGGGAAGGATAACGAAGGGCAAACGGCAAATCTCGTGGGTATGCTCGACGGCTATATGGGCAACGGCGGGCATCATCTCAACGTCAACGTGTTTAATCGCGAAACGCTGTTGGACGCGCAGGCACATCCCGAAAAATATCCTCAGCTCACCATTCGTGTAAGCGGCTACGCGGTAAACTTTATTAAGCTCACTCGTCAGCAACAGGACGACGTTATCGCCCGTACCATTCACGAGAGTATGTAATATAATAATAGGTATAGAAGTTATGAAGAAACTCACCGAAGAAGAGCGCGCGGCGTTGGAAGAGCAAAAGCGGGAGGAGCGCATTCGCAAGCGGCGGGCGCGCCTCGAAAAGCACGCGGTCGATTGCCCGCATTGCGGGAAGAGCGTGCTCGACCATATGACGAAGTGTCCCTACTGCGAAGGGGGGCTTACTCCGCGCGGATATCGTCCCGTCGACGAGGCAAAAATGAAAAAAATCAAGTCGGTCGCATTTATCGTCGGGCTGGTTATTGCCGCGGCGGTCATAATTACGGTTTTTGCTTTGCGCGGATAATGGCGAATGCTTTATAAAAATTCCTAAAAAAGCAAAAAAAATTAGAAAATACTTTCAAAAATGCTTGACTATCTTTTTTGAAGGTGTTATTATAGAT
>CAMWUS010000055.1 GCA_947177495.1 uncultured Clostridia bacterium | reverse complement strand
GTCCCTTACCGTGCGCGTGGGCGAGCTTCACAAAAAGCTGTTTTCGCGCGATAAAAATTGAGGAGGAAAGAGATGGGCAGGCGTAACAGAGAATTGCCGCTCGGGCATCGCAAGGTTGCCGTTTCCACGCGCATTCGTCTTGCGCGCGATTTTGCCGATTATCCCTTTCCCAATCGGCTTATGAAAGACGCGCACGCCGAGGAGCAAGCGTACGAAATCATCCGCCTTGTTTCGGCGCGGCTCAGCTTGATAGATAATTTTAAGGAATACGTCATGCGCGACACCTCCGAGGAGACGGCGGCGTATTTAAAGGAAAAGAGTTTAATCAGCCGCGACTTGCTTGCGCACCGCCGCATTGCCGCCGCGTTCGTGAGCAAAGACGAATCGGTTTCCGTTATGGTAAACGAAGAGGATCATATTCGCGAACAGTACTTTGTAAACGGGTTTGCGGTTGAGCGCGCGTACGAGCGCATTTGCGGCATCGACGACGCCATTTCCGAGTGCCTCGGCTTTGCTTACGACAAACAGCTTGGCTACCTTACCGCTTGTCCCACCAACCTCGGGACGGGGCTGCGCGCGTCGGTTATGCTCTTTTTGCCCGCCCTTTCCCATAAGGGCATTTTGGAGGAAATCGCTCCCGATTTGCGCGCAAAGGGACTTGCCGTGCGCGGCGTTTCGGGGGAAGGCAGCCGCGGGGACGGCGAGCTGTTTCAAATCAGCAACGAGTTTACGCTCGGCGTGTCGGAAGAGAGCATTCTCGATACCGTCATCGACGAGGTGAGTGATTTGGTAGAATTCGAACTCAGCGAGCGTAAGCGTTACAAACGGCAGGGCGGCGTGCGCTTGCAGGATCAAATCATGCGTTCTTACGGGATACTGTCGAACAGCTGCCTGTTGGGAGAATCGGAGTTTTTCTCCCGCTTGGCAGACGTGAAGCTTGGCGTTGCGCTCGAATATTTAAAAAGCAAAGAGAACTACGGCGAGGACGCGACAGAAATGCTTATGGAAGAGCTGGAAAATTTGCGCGTGGAAATGCGCCCTGCCAACATCAACAGGCTAAACGGCGCTCTGCTCGGCGCGGAGGAACAGGACGCGTTTCGGGCGAGCTTTACCGCAAAAAAATTACACACTCTATTTAAATAGCTTTCAGCGAGGAGAGAGGGTATGTCGAATAAATTTACCGACCATTTGGCGCAAGTATGGAAGATTGCGGAGGACTCCGCAAACCGTTATGAAACGCAGTATATCGGAAGCGAGCACGTATTGCTTGCTTTTTTGTGCGTGAACGACTGTTCCGCCGCAAAGCTTTTAAACGAAGCGGGTGTCACGCTCGAACAGTACCGCGAGATATTCCGCAGTAAGATTTCGCACGACGGCTCGTGGCAGGGCATTACGCCCCGTACGAGAAAGCTTTTCGACGACGCCGCGGGCTACGCGTTCGACGCAGGTCAGCCCCTCGTCGGCACCGAGCACGCTCTGCGCGCGCTTTTGGATATTCACGACAGCGTGGCACTGCGCATTCTCGGTGCGCTCGGCGTGGTGGTACCGCAACTCAAATGGCGGTGCAACGAGTTTATTTTTTCCGGCTCCGTCGAGAGGGACGAGGAGAAGAAAAGCGGACAAAAAGCCGCTTCGCGCAGTTCTCAAAAAACGGAGAAGAATTTATACGAGCAAACCGCGCCGCGCTATACGGAACCTGCGGAAGTTAAGCACACGGACGAAGCATACAAAAGTCCGCTTTCTCCCGAAATTTTGCAATTCGGCGAAGACTTGACGCGCCGCGCCGCAAAGGGAAAAATCGACCCTGTGATCGGGCGGAGAAAGGAGACGGAAAAGCTTGTGCAAATTCTCTCCCGCCGTACCAAAAACAATCCCGTGCTCATCGGCGAACCGGGCGTTGGGAAAAGCGCGGTGGTGGAGGGGCTTGCGCTTGCCATCATCGCGGACGAGGTGCCCGACGTCTTACGCGGCAAGACGGTGTTTTCGCTGAATATGTCTACGCTCGTTGCGGGCACGCGTTATCGCGGCGACTTCGAACAACGGCTGACGAAGATTATGGAAGAGCTTGCTTCCAACCGCGATATTATTATGTTTATCGACGAAATTCACCTCATCGTAGGCGCGGGGAGCGGGACGGATAATAAAA
This sequence comes from uncultured Clostridia bacterium, assembly GCA_947177495.1. Classification (GTDB taxonomy): domain Bacteria; phylum Bacillota; class Clostridia; order Christensenellales; family Borkfalkiaceae; genus Gallimonas. The sequence goes on along the minus strand of CAMWUS010000055.1, from coordinate 5,920 downwards.
TGGACGCCGCAAACATTTTAAAGCCCATGCTTGCGCGCGGGGAATTGCAGACGATCGGCGCAACCACGCTCGAAGAGTACCGCAAGTATATCGAACAGGATTCCGCGTTGGAACGGCGCTTTACGCCCGTCTTGGTGGAAGAGCCGAGCGTAGAGGACACGGTTACCATTTTGCAGGGCATTAAGGGAAAGTACGAGGCGCACCACAATATTATTATTACCGACGAGGCAATCGAGGCGGCGGCGCGCCTTTCCGACCGTTACATAACCGACCGTTTCCTGCCCGATAAGGCAATCGATTTGTTGGACGAGGCGGCTTCGCGCATGCGGCTGAATTCCTTCAACGGTCCCGCCGAACTGAGAGAAACGGCGGATAAAATCAAACGGCTGAAAACGGAATACACCAACGCGCTCAAGTGGGATGACTCCGCGCGTGCCGACGAGCTTTCGGTAAAGATCGGCAAGCTCTCGGCGGAACTTCAAAAGTTGCAGGCGGCATGGGACGAAAAGCGCAGCTTCACCCATCTTTCCATCGGCGCGGACGAGGTCGCGGAAATCGTGGGCGCGCGGACGGGCATTCCCGTATCGCGGCTCACCGAAGAGGAGAGCGACAGGCTTCTTAATTTGGAAGAGGAACTTCACGAGCGCATCGTGGGGCAGGACGAGGCGGTATCCGCCGTTGCCCGCGCCATTCGCCGCGCCCGCGCGGGGCTGAAAGATCCCAACCGCCCCGTCGGTTCGTTTATCTTCGTAGGTCCTACCGGCGTGGGAAAAACCGATTTGAGCAAGGCGCTTGCCGTGAGCATGTTCGGCGACGAGGATCTGCTCATTCGGCTCGACATGTCGGAGTATATGAACAAGGAATCGGTGAATAAAATGATAGGGACCGCTCCCGGATACGTGGGATTCGAGGAGGCGGGACAGCTCACCGAGCGCGTGCGCAGAAAGCCCTATTCCGTGGTGCTGTTCGACGAAATCGAAAAAGCGCACCCCGACGTATTTAACATTCTTTTGCAAATTCTCGACGACGGGCGCTTGACCGACAACCGCGGTCGGGTGGTGTCGTTCAAAAATACCATTATCATTTTAACGTCCAACGTGGGCGCGCACGAGGTAAAGGAAGTGGCTACCCTCGGCTTCCGTTCGTCCGACGAGGAGAGCGCGTATGCCGATATGCGGGAGCGCATTCAAACCGCGCTCAAAGCGCGCTTCAAGCCCGAGTTCTTAAACCGTTTGGACGAAACGGTCGTGTTCCACAAGCTATCGAAGGAGAACGCCGCGAAGATTTGCGACAAAATTTTAGGCGGGCTCGTGAAGCGCATGCGGGAACGGGGCATTGTGCTCAACGTTACGCAGCAAGCGAAAAACAAGCTTGTTGAGCTTGGGTACAGCGAGGAATACGGCGCGCGTCCGTTAAAGCGCACGGTGCAGCGCGAGGTGGAAGACCTGCTGTCCGAAGCGGTGCTCACGGGCGAGGTACGGAACGGCAGTACGGCGGTGCTCGACGTGCAGAGCGGCATCTTTACGGTGAACGCAGAATAACCGTTCAAACGCAAATACAACACTCTTGCGGCGGTTGTCCCTACGGCGCGCGATTGGAAAGATTTTCCTATTTTAACAAAAAATTATTTGGAATTATCGAAATAATCGAAAACCTAATATGAAAATATCTTGACAAAATCGGCGCGGTAAGGGTATAATTACAAAAATAAGATTATTATCGTCGTATTTTGTCGAAAAACGGCGGTTGCCGTGAGAAGCGGTTACCGCGGCAAATAGAAATTCCGTAAGGCAAACGGTTTGGAGACGGCTTTCAATCCAAACGGAAAGCGACCCGATCGTCCAAACACGTCGGGCGGGATTTTTCATGTTTGCGGCTTTGCGGTAGAAGCGGATTTCAAACGGTTAAAATTTTAATACATTATATATAACGGTATCTTGGAGGCGAGATATGAAATTTTTGAAAGGGTTCGCGTTGCGGGGAAAAATCGCCGTTGCGGCGTTCGCGCTTACAATCGGTGCGGGCGTATGCGGCGTATTGCTTCCCAAAACACACGCTGCGTTTGCGGAGAGCGAAACGCAAGCTACGGTACCCGCTTCAACCGAAGCAGAGTTGGAGCAAACTACGCGCGCCGAAGGCGACGTGGAGACGCACGATCTTGTCGAGGTGGAAGCGCCCAAGTTGGTAACGGGGAATAGCTTCACTTACGACGGAAAGTCACACGTGTTCGTCATTACGGGCTATGTAAAAGAGTATATGAAAACCAATGCCGATCAGATCCCCGTAACGGAAACCGTATTCGAAGATACGAATACCGTTATGTACGAGGCGACGGAAAGGCATAACTATATCGTGGAGTTCAAGCTTAGCGATGGCTACGTTTTCGAGTCGGGCGAGAACAGCGCAACAGTCTCGTTCTCTATTACCCAAGCGTCCGACCAATCGGTTACTCTCGAAGAAGAGTATTGCTTCGCATACGGCGATGAGATAAAGATTGAGCCCACCTTAAAGTATTATGCGGAAGACCAAAATATCACTACCACATTCTATACGTACAGCGGCAATCCGAACAGCCCCATCGGGGAGGAATTGGAAGATGCTGTTCCCGTCAATGCAGGCGCCTATTACGTGAAAGTGAAAGTTGCGGGAACGAGCAACTATCAAGAAGCGGAAGCGTTTGCAGTCGTCGTAATCGAAAAGAAAGAATTAAAGGTTTCCATTACGGTGAACGTTGCCTACGGGCAAAAAGCTACGGCACGCGACATCGTATGCAAGTTTTCGGGCTTTGCATATGACGAAACTGCGGATAGCTGCGTAGAAATTGACTATGCGGTTTTGGCACAAGCAATCATGTACGGCGACGGCACGGTTGGTACATACACTCCCGAAATTTCAACGCGTACAACGACGATAAACGCCTATAATGCAAAAACGGCAGATACGCTCAGAGGGTTCTCCAAAAAGGGTGACGCGTCGAACTACTACTTCACGGCGGCGGACAGCAGTTTGGTATTCGTAACCAAGCTTCCCGTATCCGTGCGCATCGGGAACGCTTCGGGCACGTTCGGCTCCGTTCCGCAGTATAACAGCGGGATTACCATTCGTTGGGCGGACAGCGCTGCCAATAAAAAGATTCCCGAAGCAGACAGAAACAAGCAGGACGAAGAGCTGAAAAAGCTTTTAAACGTTACGCCGAGCAGCTTCCATTGCTCCGCAACTTCTACAAGCGACGTGGGTTCTTACCCCATCCGAATCGTGAACGCGGAAAACGCAAACGCAAATTACAGCGTGACTTACATAGACGGTACTTACGAGATCGTTCCCGCAAGCCTTATTGTTGATTGGACGGAGGGCGGCGGAAGCTACCACAACGTTATCGAGCCCAGAATTTTGAGCGTTCAGGCGCTCGTCGGCGGAGCTTTACAGGATATTACGGGCGGCGAATTCGAACAACCGGTACGCGCGGGGCTCGGCTTCCGCTTCACCGACGTTGTGGGCAATCAGAGCTTTGAGGCAGGCGAGGTTCCCGAGAAGGCGGGCAACTATTCCGTGGCGCTTACGTTTACGCCGGAAGGGAAAATCGGTAACAATTACGTCTTGTCTTCCAAATCTGCGGCACCGCGTCGGTTCAGCATAAGCAAGCTCATGCTCGACGTGGAAAAGCTGCGCGTAGACGACAGCGACGGAAAGTTGGAATACAACAACGGCAACACGATTGAGCCGACTTTGCTTAAAAGCGGGTTTGAAGAATACTACGACGTAAAAATCGACGAAGCGAAGATAGCAGGCACCTATTACGTAACGTATACCTTAAAGGACAGCGACAACGTGCAGTGGTCGGTCGGAAAAACGGCAGAGCACAAAGTTCCGTTCGTCGTAGCAAAGGCGAAGAACAAAATCATCGGCGATATCGTGATAGAGGGTTGGACGTACGGCGACATTGAGAGGGTGCCCAGCGTGACTTTATCGTGCACGAAGGACATTTCCGACGGCGTTGACATCGTGCCTATTTTCGAGTACAGCTCGGATAACGAGAACTGGACGGCGGTCGTACCTACGGCGGCGGGCAAGTATTTTGTTCGTGCGACGACGAAAGCCACCACCAACGTAGATGCGTTTGCAAGTGTGTCCACAACTGCGTTTACCATTGCGTGCAGGGGGATCGAAAAGCCGCGGCTCGACGTTTCCACGGCAAACAACGTTTACACGGGCAAAGATTTGCACGCGGGCGTGAGCGGGTTCGACCAAACGCTGATGACGTTCACTTACAATGGTAACTTCACGGCGGAGGGGAACGACATTGCGCTTACCGTGCGCGACGCGGGAACTTATACGATTGTGATCGAGCTCGTCGATTCCAACTACGTTTGGGCGGACGGCGACAAGGCGCGCGCATTCGAGCAGGCGTGGACGGTTGCGCCCAAGCCGCTTGAAAAACCCACCGCGGGCGAGACTTCTTTCCCGACGATTGGCAAAGTAATTACTTATAAGCCCAACGGCTTCGACGCAAACACGATGACCATTACGGGCAATGCGGCAGGTTATAGCGGATCTTTCACGGCTGAAATTTCTTTGAAGGACAGCGCGAACTACGTTTGGGCGGACGGCACCGTGGAGAGCATTCACATCGATTGGGAAATCGGCGGTGTAAATACGGCGTTTGTGGCGCTCCTCAGCGTGCTGATAGTGCTTGCGGTGCTCGGCGTCGGAGCGGGCGTTGTGCAGTACCTTATGTTTAAGCGCAAGCAAAAGCGCGCGGAAGCGTCGGAAGAAGAAACAGCGGTTGAAACCAACGAAGAGAGCGAAGGAGGGGAGCAGGCATGAGTGCATTAAACTTATTAAAGGCTGCGCTTTTCTCTACGGCACAAACCGCATGGCTGATTATCATTGCAGTCGTTATCGTTTTACTGATTGCGGGGAACGTATTCCTTTGGTACTATTTCCATAAAGCGGGCGAGAGAAAGCTTTGCACCCGTCAGTTACAGCAACGCCGCGAAGAGCTGTTGCAGCGTCTCGTCGAGTTGAGAATGGGCAAACTTCCCACCTCTTCCGAAGGGCAGGAGAGCCAAGAGGAGATGGAAGATTTCGCCGAGGAAGAAGACGAGGACGAAGAAGAGGAAGCGGAAAAGCCGTCTGCGGAGAACGCGGGAACGACCGCGAACGACGACAGCGAGGACGGCGACGAGGAGCTTACGACGGAGGTGTTGCCCGTTACCGCCATGTCGGCGGAAATGCGCAACCGTTTCGGTTTGACGGCAAAAGAACACGAGGATAAGAAATTCGTGGTTCGCTACTCTTACAGCTTCGAAGCGCGTTTGCGCAATGCCGACCCCGAAGTTCAGGCGCGTTATGTGGAATTCGCCGACGAAGTCGGGCTGTACAAGGGCGTCAGAATTAAGAACAGCTATAAGCAACAGCGTATTTATAAAGGAAAGAAGACGCTCGGGCTCATCTTATTCAGAGGCAAAACGCTTTGCGTTGCGTTTGCGCTCAACCCGTCCGATTACGTGGAAACAAAGTACCGCGGGTTGGATAAGTCGAAGAAGAAGCGTTTCGAGAAAACGCCCATGCTGTATAAGATTTCTTCCGCGCGGCGTTTGGAATACGCAAAGTATCTGCTTTTGCAGGTTGCGGATAAGAACACCATCGTCATGAACGACGAGCCGCAGAAGGGCGAATACAATTTGCAGCCCATCGGGCGCGACGATATGTATGCGTCTGGGCTCATGCGTATCAATATCGTGCGCGAATTGCTCGACGAGGCGGAGCTCGAAGCGGAGATTCAAGCGGAACAGCAAACAGCCGAGGTTGCGGTTGCGGACAATGCAGCCGCGGAAGAGGTTGCCGCTCAAACTCCTGCGGAACCCGTAGCGGAAACTCCCGCAGAACCTGCGGAAGAAGCTCCCGCAGAGGATAAGGA
>CAMWUS010000054.1 GCA_947177495.1 uncultured Clostridia bacterium | reverse complement strand
TTACGCAGGCGCTTCGCAACTACGGGTTTTCGGACGCGTGTATGTCGGTCGTGTCGCTCACGGTGCTCATGATTTCAACCTTTTCGGACAGCACGACAGAGGTTGAATCGATGATATATTTACAGGCGACCGTCGGGTTCGTAGGTTGCGCCGCCATTATCGCCTTGGCAACGGTTATGCTTATCCGCGCTTGCAAGCGCATCAAAATTTTAAAAACGGAGACGGACGATGGAAGAGAAGAAATTTAATTACCGCTATACCGCACCCACGAGGAGTGAACGGCAGGAAATCGAAGATATTCGGCGGCATTATGATTCGGGCGCTGCTTCCAAAACCAAATTAGAGCAGTTGCGCGCACTCGATAAGCGCGTAAAAACGGTGCCTACGCTCGTTGCCTGGTTGGTCGGAATTGCGGGGCTTCTCATTTTCGGGTTGGGGCTTACGATGGTGCTCGAATGGAATATTTGGATATGGGGCGCCGTGGTCGCTTGCGTGGGGTGCATTCCCATGGCACTTGCCTATCCCGTTTATAAATGGATACTTGCACGGAATAAAAAGAAATACGGCGCACAAATTTTAACGCTTTCCGAGGAACTTTTAAACGAGGAGAAAGGGGAGTAAAAATCGAAAACCCAAAATTGTAAAAGATGTTTGCACGATTGTCAAACATCTTTTCTTGTTTTTTAGGCGGCGGCATTATAGAATGGAAGAAAAAAGGGGCATGAAATGAAAAAGCTACATATTGCATTCGGAATTGTTCTCGGCATTATGACGCTTGCCGCAATCGTGGTTGGGTGCGTTTGGGCAATCAATATATATAGAGATCCTTATACGAGTTTTCCCGCGTGGGCAGGGTTTGCCTTCACGGGCATTTATTACGCGCTCGCACTTGCCGCTTTATTTGCGGTTTGGTTTCTCTCTTGGTTGATTGCTTGGCTGATTTTGCGGCGCAAGGCTTGCAAAAAACAGAGCGACGTGCTATAATCGACGTATGATGTTGGGTGAAAAAATTTGGCGGCTCCGCGAGGAACAACATATGTCGCAGGAAGAACTTGCGGAAAAGCTCGAGGTTTCCCGTCAAACCGTCTCGAATTGGGAAAACGACAAGGCGGTGTTGGATGCGGAAAAGCTTGCAAAGCTCTGTAAGATTTTCGGCGTGAGCGCGGACGATATGTTAAACGGGGAAGGGCTTCCCGCTCCGCAAGAGCAAGAAACAACCGCGCCGAAAAACAAAAGCGGCAAGCGGCTCGTTACGATTATATTTTTTGCAATCGTTGCGCTAACGCTTATCGTAATCGCCGCCGTCGGCTTTATCTTTTTCAGAGACGACGGAAATTATCTTTCGTCCTTCGTTATCGTTCGCGGTAACTATATTTGGATCGTTTTGCTCGTTCTCGGCGTGTTGGCTCTCGCCGGCACGGTCGTTGCATTTTTTAAAAAGAAATAAAAACACTTTGCGGCTATACATATATGGAAACGTATCAGGAATTTTTAGATAGAATCAATTCATTCGAGAAAGCACCGACCAATTTCGGCAACGAATATTTCATGGGCAATCCGTCTATTTCGCAAAAAGTGGGTTCTGACAATTCGTTTAAAAAGTTTTACGGCGATACGGTCGTTTTTGCGTTAGACGACACGATTAAAAGAACGTTAGCCGAATGCGTTGATTTGCTGTATCAAACCGCTCCAAAATGTTTCTGTCAAAAATTATCTCCCAATACATTTCACGTTACGTTGCACGATTTAAGCAATTCCGCAATTTTGCAAAACGTAGAGAAAGAGCTGTTGGAGAACAAGCGCAAAATAATTGCAAAATCGGGAGAAGTACAAAGGCACGCAAACGAAAAAATTAAAATGAAAAGCAACTCCGTATTTAATATGGTCGATACGAGCTTGGTATTGGGGCTGTATCCCGCAAGCGAGAACGACTATTGCAGGATAATGGAGTTATATGCGTTGTTCGACGACGTCAAAAAATTAAATTATCCCTTTACGCCGCATATTACGTTGGCATATTATAACGTGAACGGATTCGATTTGCAGTCCGCCAAAGATTTGGAAAACATCGTTAAACAGCTAAATGCAAACGATATGGAAATAGAATTGGAAGTTAAGAATTTGTACTATCAACAATTCAAAAGCATGAACGACTACTTTAATATCGTGAAATTAGCAAAATAGAAAAAACTCTCGGGGGTAATCCGAGAGTTTTTTATTTAAAAGTGCGGTTGGCAAAATTCTTTTTTCTATTGACAATCGGCGCGTTTTCAATTATAATGGTTCTATACCTAGAACCATTTAAGGGGGAACTTATGAACATTCAAGACATTTTGAGTAAGTGCGACCACACCTTGCTTTCCGTAACGGCGACGTGGGAAGACATTAAGGCAATTATCGACGACGGCATCAAGTATAAAACCGCGTCGGTTTGCATTCCGCCTTGCTTTGTAGGCGAAGCGAAAAAGTACGCGAAGGGCGGCGTTGCCATTTGTACCGTAATCGGCTTCCCGAACGGATATAATTCCAAGGAAGTGAAAGTATTCGAAACGGCGGACGCGGTGAAAAACGGCGCGGACGAAATCGATATGGTCATCAATATCGGCGATTTGAAGGCGAAAAATTACGCCAAAATTCAGGACGAAATCGTCGCAATCAAAGCGGCTTGCGCAGGGAAGATTTTAAAAGTAATCATCGAAACCTGCCTTCTCACCGAAGAAGAGAAAATTAAAATGTGCGAAATCGTTACGAACGCCAAGGCGGATTTCATTAAAACTTCCACGGGCTTTTCCAAGGCGGGCGCAACGCGCGAAGACGTTATCATCTTTAAAAAGCACGTGGGCAAAGACGTTAAAATTAAGGCGGCGGGGGGAATTTCGTCCATTCAGGACGCAGAGGACTTCGTTGCTCTCGGCGCGGACAGGCTTGGCACTTCGCGCATCGTAAAAATTGTAAAAGAGGGGAAATAACATGAGTAAAGAAACACATCCGAACGTACCTACACCGCACATTACGGCAAAATACGGCGACTTCGCCGAAACCGTGCTTATGCCCGGCGACCCGTTGAGGGCGAAATTCATTGCCGAAAACTTTTTGGAAAACCCCGTGCTCGTAAACAACGTGCGCGGCGTAAACGGTTACACGGGCACCTACAAGGGCAAGCGCGTTTCCGTTATGGCTTCGGGTATGGGACAGCCGTCCATCGGCATTTACTCCTACGAGCTGTTTAATTTCTACGGCGTGCAGAACATTATCCGTATCGGCTCCTGCGGTTCGTTCGACAAGGAGTTGCACGTGCGCGATATTATCATCGCGCTCGGCGCTTGCACCAACGGCAACTACGCTATGCAGTATAATTTGCCCGGTACGTTCTGCCCGATTGCGGACTTCTCGCTTGCAAAGCGCGCTTCCGAGCTGTGCGAAAAAGCGGGCCTCAAATACAAGGTGGGCAATATCTTCTCGTCGGATATGTTCTACGACGATATGAACAGCGGCATGCAATGGGCGAAAATGGGCGTATTGGGCGTTGAAATGGAGAGCGCGGCTCTTTACTGCAACGCGGCGCGCGCAGGCAAGAAAGCGCTTTGCATTTGCACCGTAAGCGACAGCTTCATCTACCCCGAGGAAAACACCACGGCGGAAGAGCGGCAGAACTCGTTTACCAACATGATGAAAATAGCATTGGAATTGGCATAATATGGCAAAGAGATTTTTTTTGATCGTCCTCGACAGTTTCGGCGTGGGAGAGCTTCCCGACGCTTATAAGTGGAACGACGAGGGAAGTAACACGTTGGGTGCGATACGCAATCACCCCAATTTCAACTGCCCCGAGCTTGAAAAAATGGGGCTTTTCAACATAGAGGGCGTAGGCGGCGGCGTAAGCGCGCCTAAGGCAAGCTATGCGAGAATGGCAGAGAAGTCCATGGGTAAGGACACCACGATAGGGCATTGGGAGATCGCGGGCATCGTTTCGCCCGAGCCTTTGCCTACCTATCCGAACGGCTTCCCCAAAGAGGTCATCGAAGAGTTCGAACAAAAGACGGGCAGAAAGGTTATCTGCAACAAGCCCTATTCGGGTACCGAAGTCATTAAAGACTACGGGCGCGAGCACGTTGAAACGGGCGCGCTCATCGTATACACCTCGGCGGACAGCGTATTCCAAATCGCCGCGCACGAGGATATCGTACCCGTAGAAGAGCTTTACAAGTACTGCGAAATCGCGCGCGAAATGCTTGTGGGCAAGCACGGCGTGGGCAGAGTCATCGCCCGTCCGTTCGAGGGGGAATATCCCTATTCACGCACGGCGAACAGACACGACTTTTCGTTGCTTCCGCCCGCCGATACCATGCTAAATTTGTTACAACGCGCGGGCTACGACACGCTTTCTGTGGGTAAGATTTACGATATTTTTGCGGGAAGCGGCATTTCCGAAAGCCGCCGCACGCAGTCGAACACGCACGGCATGCAGGTGACGAAGGAGTTACAGAACAAAGATTTCTCGGGCTTGTGCTTTGTCAACCTTGTCGACTTCGACATGAAGTACGGGCACAGAAACGACGTGGCGGGCTATGCCGCTGCGGCGACGGAATTCGACGCGTTCCTGACGGTGTTCCTCAAAGGCATGCGGGAGGACGACGTACTGCTTATCACCGCCGACCACGGCTGCGATCCCGCAACTCCGTCTACCGACCATTCGCGCGAGTATACTCCCATGCTCATCTACGGAAATCACATTAAGAGCGGCGTGGATTTGGGTACGCGCGCAAGCTTCTCCGATATCAGCACAACCGTGCTCGAATACTTCGGCGTGGCGCAAGAGGGGACGAAGGGCAAGAGTTTCTTAAAGGAAGTTATTAAATAATGGATAGCAAATTGCTTATGACGAAAGCGCAGGAAGCGCGCAAGCGTTCCTATTCGCCCTATTCGCATTTCCGCGTAGGGGCGGCGCTTCTTTGCAAAAACGGAAAGATATATACGGGGTGCAACGTCGAAAACGCGTCGTATTCGCCCTGCAACTGCGCCGAGCGCACGGCGATTTTCAAAGCCGTCAGCGAGGGAGATAGTGAGTTCGAGGCAATCGCAATCATCGGCGGCAAAGAGGGGGAAACGGCTCCCTTCTGCGCGCCCTGCGGCGTTTGCAGACAGGTAATCGCCGAGTTTTGCGATAAGGACTTCAAAATTATTCTCGGCAACGAGGAGAAGTTTTCCGAGCACACGCTCGACGAGCTGTTGCCGTTTGCGTTTGGCAAGCAAGATTTATAACTTTTACCATGAGAAAAGTTTTCACGAAAATTTCGGCTTTTTCGCTTTCCGCGCTGCTATTCGGTACGCTCTTCGGGTGTGGTAAACCGCAGGAAAAAGGAACGGCGGAGCTGTCCTTTTATGCGATAAACGACTTGCACGGCAAGTATATGGATACCGATACTCAACCGGGAATGGACGAATTCACCGCGTACATGAAAGCTCTGTACAGCGACGGCGCGCGGGAAGAAATTCTGCTCTCTTCGGGTGATATGTGGCAGGGCACGGTGGAGTCGTCTACCAACAAGGGGCGGCTGATGACCGAGTGGATGAACGAGCTCGGCTTCGTTTCCATGACGCTCGGCAACCACGAATACGATTGGGGCGCGCAGGTGCTTACGCCCAACAGTGAATTGGCGGAGTTTCCGTTCCTTGCAATCAACGTGACTTATAACGGGCAGGCGGTGGATTATTGCCGCGCTTCTACCGTTGTGGAAAAGAGCGGCGTGAAAATCGGCATCATCGGTGCAATCGGCGATTGTTTGAGTTCGATTTCGGGCGACTTTACCGACGGGCTTGCATTCGCTACGGGAAACGAGCTCACGAAACTTGTAAAAGCCGAATCGACGCGGCTGAGAAAGGAAGAGGGCTGCGACTTTATCGTATACTCCATGCACAGCGGCTACGGCGACAGTTTTTCTGCCACAAGCGTCCAAACGGTTACGGGCAGGCAAATTTCCGACTATTACGATACCGCGCTTTCCAAGGGTTATGTGGATTTGGTGTTCGAAGGACATACTCATCAGAGCTATATCTTAAAGGACGAGTACGGCGTTTACCACTTGCAGGGCGGCGGCGAAAACCGTTACATAAGCAGTGCAGACGTGTCTTTTAATAAGGATAAGGGGAAATACACCGTAACGCCGCGCCTTTTAGGCACCGACGTCTACGCAAGCGACAGTATTACGGGCGATCCCGTAGTAGGGGAGATTTTCGACAAGTACTTCGAGGAGGGCAACCCCTACACCACGGTTTTGGGTAGAAACGCGCGCAGGAGACAGTCGGACGAAGTGTGCGAGCAGGTTGCGAAGTTGTACTACGAAGCGGGCATCGAGGAATGGGGGAGCGAGTACGATATTGTGCTTGGCGGCGGTTATTTGAAACTGCGCACTCCTTACAGAGTGGAAGCGGGAAACGTAACCTATGCGAACCTGTTCTCCGTTTTGCCCTTCGATAACGAGTTGGTTTTGGGCAAAATCAAGGGCTCCAATTTAATCAATAACTTTTTGGAAACGAGCAACTACAACTATCACGTGTATACTTCCTTGCGATCAATGGACGTTTCGCCAAACGAATATTACTATATTATCGTAGACAGCTATTCGTCCACCTATAAGCCCAACCGCATTACCGAGGTTAAGCGGTCGAGTAAGGGAAAATATGCGCGGGACTTGCTTGCCGAGTACGTTTCCGCGGGTCGTTGGAATTAAAATATATAATAATGTATAAGAGGTAGCGTTATGAGAATGTACGACATCATTAAAAAGAAACGCGACGGGGGCGAGCTTAGCACCGAAGAAATAAAATACTTCGTAAGCGGCGTGACGGACGGGAGCATTCCCGATTATCAGACGTCGGCGCTCTGCATGGCGATTTATTTTAAGGGCATGAGCGTGCGCGAAACCTGCGATTTCACGTTTGCCGTGCGCGATTCGGGCGACAGACTGAATTTTTCCGAAATAAACGGCATTCGCGTAGATAAGCACTCCACGGGCGGCGTGGGCGATAAGACCAGTTTGGTGGTTGCGCCCGTCGTAGCGTCGCTTGGGGTAAAGGTCGCCAAAATGAGCGGCAGAGGCTTGGGACACACGGGCGGCACTATCGATAAGCTCGAAGCTATCGAGGGCTTTAACACCACGCTTTCGGACGCGGACTTCATCAAGCAGGTAAACGACATCGGATTTGCGATCGTGGGGCAGAGCAGACAGTTCGCGCCCGCCGATAAAAAGCTTTACGCCTTGCGCGACGTGACCGCTACGGTAGACAGTATGCCGCTCATTGCCGCGAGCATTATGGGCAAAAAGCTTGCCGCCGACGACGACTGCATCGTGCTCGACGTAAAAACGGGCAGCGGTTCGTTTATGAAGACGGTAGAGGACAGCAAAGCGCTTGCGCGGCTGATGGTGGATATCGGCAAGAGCGCGGGCAAAAAGACGGTTGCCCTCATTACGAATATGGACAGACCTTTGGGCTGCGCAATCGGCAATGCGCTCGAAGTGATCGAAGCGGTGGAAACGCTGAACGGGCACGGTCCCGAAGATTTTACCGAAGTCTGCATTACGCTTGCGGGACATATGCTTGCGCTTGCGGGCAAGGGCAACGTGAAAGAATGCAAGAAAATGGCGGAGCAGGCGATTCAAGACGGAAGCGCGCTTGCAAAGTTCAAGCAGACGGTTGCCGCACAGGGCGGGAAAGTCGAACTCATCGAAAACACCGCGAACTTTGCAAAGGCGAAATATGTGCACGCGGTCAAGAGTGTGAAGACGGGCTATATCTGCAAAGCGGATACGGAAGCCTACGGGCTTGCGAGCTTGGCGCTCGGCGCGGGACGCAATACGATAGAAGACGCAATCGATTACAGCGCAGGTATTATGTTAAAGCGCAAGACGGGCGATTTCGTAAAAGAGGGCGAGGAGATTGCTACCTTGCTCACGAACGACGAATCCGCGATTGCAAAAGCGGAAGCAATGTTGCTTGCCGCAACGGAAATTCAACAAAAGAAACCCAAGGAAGAACCGCTTGTCTATTGCACGGTAGAATAAACTATGGCGAAATTATACTTCAAATTCGGGGCGATGGGCTGTTCCAAAACGGCGCAGGCGCTAATCACCAAATTCAATTACGAAGAGCGCAACATGAAAG
>CAMWUS010000053.1 GCA_947177495.1 uncultured Clostridia bacterium | reverse complement strand
AAGCAAAAGAGCTTACCGTAGTTGAGGGCGAACCCGCGCAGGTAAAAGTCACTGCGGTGGACTGCGTAAGCGTTTCGTGGAAAGTGGAGAAGGAGGAAATCGCCACCGTGGAGACGAAGAATTTCGTTGCGACGGTAACGGGCGTTTCCGTCGGGTCTACGGTAATCACCGTAACGGGCAAGGACGCTCAGGGCGTGGAAGTCTCCGATACCTGCACGGTAACGGTGGAAGCAAAAGATACCCGTCTTTCCGTAAACCTGCCTGCGGGCAAGCTCGTGCTCACAAGAGATAAATCGGCTTCCGTAAAAGCAATCGCGGCGGACGGCTTAACGGGTAACGTAACTTGGGAAAGCTCCGACGAGAGCATTGCCACGGTGGAATATCAAGGGTTGCTTGCCCGCGTTACGGCGCACAAAAAGGGCACTTGCACGATCACCGTACATTGCGGAACCGCATCCGCTTCGTTCGAACTCATTTGCGGGTTGACCTAAGGAGGCAGAAGATATGAAGAAAGTTACGGCTATTCTTTCGGCGGCGCTTGCCGTCACCATCGGTTCGGGCGTATGCTTCGGCTTCCAAGCCGAAAACGCTCACGCTACCGCGAAAAGCTATAATAATTACATGACGGTGGGCGCGCAAAAGGATGCGCTTGCCATCGAACCGACGACGATTTTGGAGCCTGCTTCCTTTGCGGAAATTACGGGCAAGGCAAATTCCGTGGTGCTTACTCCCGCCGCGGATATGAGCGTAACGCTCGGCGGCGAGACGAAATCGTTTGAAAGCATTTTCGACAACACTTTAAAAGCGAAATACATTCCCGTCGTGCGGCTGACTTCCGATACGGTAAACGGCTTTATCGACTGGATGAACAATACCTATACGGTGAGCGACATTATGGCGATTTCCTCCGATTTGAGCGTCATTCAGGCGTTGTATGCGGACGAGGTTTGCCAAATCGTGAACACCGTGTACGACCTTACAAATAAAGAAATCGGCGAAGACCGCTATTGGGCTTGGCAATACCTCGGAGACGCGAACGCGGCGGGCTGCAATATTTTAATGCTCGACGCCGCCGACAAGAATTTGCCCGTTGCGGCGGAATACATCTCCGCAATGTCCAAG
Source organism: uncultured Clostridia bacterium (assembly GCA_947177495.1). GTDB lineage: Bacteria > Bacillota > Clostridia > Christensenellales > Borkfalkiaceae > Gallimonas. Next base: position 7,072 of record CAMWUS010000053.1, on the reverse strand, counting down.
GTATGCTGGGGCTATGCGGATACGAAATTGGAGGGCGTGAGCGCGGTAACCGCGGGTTGCTACGGAATCGTCTCCGCGTCCGCCGCCGTTTTAAGCGATACGATCAATACCTTTACCGAAGACGGGTTCGCCCGTGCGCAATACATTGCGGCGCACCGCGGCATTACGGCATACTGCAACGAGCAGTCGCTGACCTCGCTTGCCGCTTCCGTCAACGAGGGCGCAACGCATATCGAAATCGATTTGCAAATCACCAAGGATCAGCAAATTCTCATTTGCCACAACCCTAGTTCTAACGGAACGGGCAGTAAAAACGGTTATTACTTTGTAGACGCGAAAGCGGAGCAAATGCGCCGTTTACAGCTTGTAGATTATTCCAACAAGTACGACGATACCTATCCTACGCTCCAAGAAGTGTTCGAGCTCGTTCGCGGAACGGACGTCATTCTCATTTTGGAATTGAAGTTGGACGACGGCTCTAAGGCGGCGGTGGAAAAACTCAAAGCAATCGAAACGCTGAAAAAGATTACCGACGAGTATCCCGAAATGGACGGGCATTGGTTCACCATCACGTTCTTCTCTCCCTATGCGGAGGGCATGAAGGAAATTTTGCCCAAGGTTCCCGTAGGGCACCTCGGCGGAGGGCACGCATCGTTAGAGAAAGAGAAAAACCGTCTTCCTTGGAACAACGAATGGGCAGGCGTCGGCAGTGATTTTGCCAAAAAGATGGCGTTCACGAGAAAGTACAACATGACGCTCGACGAAACCTATCAGTCCGCGACGAACAGCACGGCGCTCTCCTTCCTCGCACGCGGCTACGTGCAAAACACTTGGACGTTCGAGGATTTGCGGCATTTCGAAGCGAAAGCGAATATCGCCACCACCAACAAGGCGGAGGAATGCGCGCTTCTCGCAAAAGAGATTTCCACGAAGGCAATCACGATGTCGGCAGAAGACTACGCGAAAGGCGTCGTCGAAGCGGAATTTACCACCTATAACGGTTGGGTGAAGAGCGCGGAATGCAAGATCATCGAAGTTGCGCGCGAGGGAAATACCGTTACGGCGCTCCTGCACTACACGCAAGCTTACGCTTACGGCGGTGCAGACAAAGCTTACGGACTTTACAGCAAACCCGTTACCATTACCATTGCCTGACGGCGAAACGCGACGAGGAGTTTTATCATGAAAGAGTCGCAAAGGGCGAGCGCACTCATCGGCGAGAAATGTCCCGTAAAGGACGCGGTGAAGGTAAAGTGTTTCGTAGACGGCGCTTACGGCGAAATTACCGATAAGAGCGTAGACGTAAAGGCGGAGATTTACACCCGTTCGGGCATGATTATGGCGGACGTTCCCGCAGGTTATTTTTACGCGCTCCCCACGGACGAATGCGTCGTCGATTACACAATCGCCAAGTATCACACCAAAATCGCGTTCCGCGACTGCATTTTAACGGTAAGCGCGGAATCGGGCAATCCCTATTTGGATCGGGACGACCCGTGGTTCATCTACGGCGACGAATGGCTGATGCGCCATTTGAACAGCGAAGCGTTCATGAAGAATTGCAGGATAAAACGCCTGCGCGCTCCCAAGCATTTGCTCACGCGCGAAGAGCCCTACGGCGATTTGGATATTAAGGAAGGGTACGACGTTTACCGCTATACTTTCTTTGTGGAAGACTTTGCGTTCCCGTACTACGAAATCGCGGTCATCAGAGAAACGCACGATTTGAAGAATTTCGCGCTCTTCGTAATGAAATCGCAAACGGAAAACTGCGGTGTTATGGACGAGATTGTGGAGAGTTTCACCCGCTTCGAACCCAAAGGGGAGGCGCGCAGCTACTTCCACGCAGGCAAGCCCGCGGGCAACCCGAATTGGAACCAAGAGACCAAAGATTATTTCAAGGCGCTCTATGCCCGCGAAACCGTCGCTTGGGGTGTATTCAGCTATTCCATGCCGGGACTTATCGAGGACATCGACGGCACAAGCGAGAATTATAAGAAGTTCTACGAAAACAGCGTAAAAATTCAGACGGCGATCGAAAAGGGCTGGGGAAAGAAGTTCGACATCTATCCCACCTATACCCATATCGGAAAGGGAACCGACCCCGAGCATTACGACGGGCATCACTTCCCGAGTAAAATGGCGGCGGCGCTCGCTAGCGGCGACGGAAAGAACGGCAAACCCGTTTTGCAATTCACTTATCAGTTCACGCTGAATAACAACCTCGTGTTCGAAGATCAAACGCCCATGTTCGATATTCTGCGCGGCAATTACGACGAACATTTCCGTAAGCTCGCGCGCGATATCAAGGCGTACCGCCACCCCGTGCTGTTCCGTCTCAACAACGAGATGAACACCGACTGGACGAGTTACTGCGGCATGATGACCTTGCTCGACCCCGACATTTTCAACGAAACGTGGATACGGCTGTATAACATTTTCGAGGACGAGGGCGTAGACAACTGCATTTGGATTTGGAATCCCATTGCAACCACTTGCCCGTACTGCTCTTGGGGAGAGGATCTCTGTTACTTCCCCGGCGTGGACTACGTTCAGCTCTTGGGCGGCACGAGCTACGAAATGAACAACTATCCCGCGGAAACCGCCGCCAAAGAGGTTGTCGGCTTCCGCCCCCATTACGAAAAGCTGTACCGCAAAAACAGCCGCAATTTCAGCGATTGGTGCATGATCATTTCCGAATTCGCGTGCGGCGCGGGCGGTAGCGCAAGCGGAGAGCTCGGGCGCAACATTCCCGTACAGGCGAATTGGGTTAAAGAGATGTTCAAGTGTCTCAACGCCCGTCCGCAGGAAGATTGGGTGAAGCAGATAAAGGGCGCGGTGTGGTTCAACTGCGACGATATTTTCGACGGCTTGGTAGGCAACCGCTTGCGGTTCATCGATCCCGACGGAAAGGGCAACGAAGCCACGGTGGAAGAGTTCCGCAAGGGCTTCGCAAACGCAAAATGAAAAGTTGCCGTGCGCGGCGAAAAATAAAAATAAGGTAAGGAAAAATCTATGAAAAAAATCGCAGCATTATTACTCGGCGCCACCATGGTGTTCTCCTGCGTGCTTGCGGGTTGCGGTGAAACGACGGATAAACCGCCCAAAGACGACGACAACCCCACCATAATTCCGCCCGAAGAAAAACCTGATATCGGCGATACGGCGGACGACAGCATTCAGACCGACCGCGATTCCCTCGACTATTGCTTTACGGGCATCTATAAAAAGGGCGAGCTCAAAGACTCCGAGAACGGGTTCAACTCCGAAGCGGATATCAAGGGCGGCAGATTTAACATCAACGGCGAATACAAAACGGCGTATACCAAAGTAAACTCCCGCCACGACATTAAGTTGGAACTGTTCGGCGAGAGCAAAACGCGTATCGTGCAGGCGACCTTGGGCTACGCGTTTACGCTGCCCACAACAGATTTCGAGGTGGATTATTCCATTGCACAGTACCGCACGCAGTATACGTTCGGCGATTCCGTGCTTACCACGAGCATCAATACGCAGAATCCCTATACTTCGCAGTCCAACCCTTGGTACATCTATTGCAGCGAATGGCTTATCAATCATATCAACAACGATACATATCTTGCCAAGAACGGTTTGGAGCGTATCAACGAAACGACGAAGTACGCTTTCGACGCGGCGCACGCTTACGGTGATTTGCAGTTTAAGCCCGGCTACGACGTATACCGTTACGACATTAAAATCAACGACGACGGCGGAAGTACGGTGGAATATCCTTACTATAACATCGGTATTGTCCGTCAGGAAACCGACGCTTCCGCATTCAGTCTCTTCATTCTGAAATCGAAGACCGATCATGCGAGCATCATGGACGGCATGATCAAGAGTTACAGCAAAATCGCCCCCAAAGGCGTGAGACGCGCTCTTTACACGGCGGGAACTCCCAAAGCCGATCCCAATTGGAACGAGGCTACCACTAACTACTACAACAAGCTCATCACTTCCGAAAAGGTGCATTGGGGCGTATTCAGTTACTCGATGCCCGGTATCGAAACTTCGTTGCATCCCGGTCAGGTCGGGTACGATAGCGGCTTGAAGAGCAGTACGCGCATGAAAAACGCCATCGAGGAAGCTTGGGATTACACTTACGATATTTATCCCACCTATACGCATATCGGTTGGGGCGGCGACCCGCAATCTTCCGGCTTCCAATATCACCATTTCCCGTTGGATATGGCAAGAGAGCTTGCGGGCGGCGACGGCACAAACGGCAAGCCCGTGTTGCAGTTCACCTATCAGTTCACCACCAATAACAATATCGTAGCGGACGAAATTACGCCCATGTTCGATATTCTGCGCGGCAAGTACGACGATTATTTCCACAAGCTTGCCCGCGACATTAAGGCATACGGCGGTCCCGTACTCTTCCGTCTCAATAACGAGATGAACACCGACTGGACGAGTTACTGCGGTATGATGACCTTGCTCGATCCCGACGTATTCAACATGACGTGGATCCGCCTTTACAAGATTTTCGAGGAAGAGGGCGTAGACAACTGCATTTGGATTTGGAACCCCATTGCGAATTCCTGTCCTCACGGCTCTTGGGGTGAAGATTTGTGCTTCTTCCCCGGCCCCGATTACGTACAGCTCCTCGGCGGAACCAACTACGAAATGAACAACTACGCGAAGGGCGCGAGGGGCATTAAGAGCTTTGCCGAATGCTACAGCAGTCTCTTCCAAAAGAATCAAGCGGCGTTTTCCGAATGGGTAATGATCCTTTCCGAGTTCGCGTGCGGTTCGGGCGGCAATGCCACCGGCGAGCTCGGGCGCAACGCAGCTACGCAGGCGAAGTGGGTAAAAGAGATGTTCGACGCGTTCGCGGCGGAAAACATGCAGCCTTGGGCGAAGTCCATTAAGGGCGCGATTTGGTTTAACTGTAACGACTATATCGGTTCGGGACCTTCCCAAAGGATTACCAACCGTCTGCGCTTCTTCGACTCCGACAGCGACGACTATGCCGACCTTGCCGACACGGTAGCGGCATTCCGCGACGGGTTCAAGCGCGTAAACGAAAAGCTCAGCAAAGAAGAAAACTAAACAGTATTCCGAGGCACGCTCTCCCGAGCGGGAGGGCGGCACCTCGGTGGATAAGCAATTTTAGATAGGTAAGACGATATTAAGGAAAGGGGACACCCATGAACGGAATGATACCGAGAGGATTGGTCGTATCGTGTCAGGCATTAAAAGATGAACCGTTATACGGCGGAGATACTATTCCCAAAATGGCGGTCGCCGCCAAACAGGGCGGCGCAGTCGGCATTCGCGCGAACACCGTGCACGACATCAACGCAATTTACCGCGCAACAAAAGGAGAGCTCCCGATAATCGGGCTCATCAAGCAGGTGTATGCCGATTCGCCTGTATACATTACGCCTACTTTCAAAGAGGCGAAGGCGCTCATTAAGTCCAAATGTTCGGTCATCGCGGTAGACGCGACGAATAGACCTCGTCCCAACGGGGTTACGCTCGAAGGGCTCGTGCACTATTTGCGCGAGCATACCGACAAATTGTTGATGGCGGACATTGCCACCTACGAAGAGGCGATGGAGGCGGAGCGGCTCGGGTTCGATTATATCTCCACGACCATGCGCAGCTATACCGAAGAGACGAAAGGGATCGCCATTCCCGATATCGCGTTCTGCGAACGCCTTTGTAACGATATCACCAAAGCCACCGTTATTGCGGAAGGCGGAATTCATACCTTCGACGAACTCCGCGCCGTGCTCGACGTAGGCATCGACCACGTGATCATCGGCGGCGCAATCACCCGCCCGCAAAACATCACGCGCGATTATATCGGTGTGTTCAAGCAGTCCCACGTGTTCAACGGCGGGGGCGGTGTGCCCGTCAGCCGTGAAGACGCCACTCGTTTTGTTGCATATTACGACAAAAAATAGTGTGAACGATATGAAGTTATTTACCGTTGCAATTCTCGGCTGCGGCAACCGCGGCGCGGAATCTTACGGAACGCTTCTTCATGCGCTTCCCGAGCAGTTCCGCATTGTGGCGCTCTGCGAGACAAATCCCGAAAAGCTGAAAAAATACGGCGAGCGGTTTGGGGTAAGTGCGCGTTTTTCGGGCGAGGAAGAATTCTTCCGTGAAAAGCGGGCGGATCTTCTTGTAATTGCCACGATGGACGCCGACCACGTACGGCAAGGCGTGAAAGCGCTTTCGCTCGGGTACGATTTGTTGTTGGAAAAGCCCATTTCTTCGAGTCGCGAAGAGTGCGAACAGCTGCTCTCGGCTCAACGCAAATACGGCGGCAAGGTGCTTGTATGCCACGTGCTCCGTTACGCACCCGGTTTTGTAAAGACCGCGGAGCTTTTGAACAGCGGCGTTATCGGCAGGCTTGTCAGCATTCAGGCGCTCGAACAGGTTATGTATTGGCATCAGGCGCACAGCTACGTGCGCGGGAATTGGCGGAGAACGGAGGATACCGCTCCCATGATTCTCGCCAAATGCTGTCACGACCTCGATTTGTTACAGTATTACGCAAAGTCGCGGTGCAAGAGCATTTCTTCGGTGGGGGAGCTTACCTTCTTCACTCCCGAAAATGCACCCAAGGGCGCCGCAAAGCGTTGCACGGAATGCCGTCTCATCGAGACCTGCCCGTACAGCGCAAAGCGTATTTACGTAGACAAGTGGTACGAGGAGGGGTGCTTGCCCACCGTTTGGCCGCATAACCAAATTACCACGGCTTACCCCATTACCGAAGAGGCGCTCTACAAAGCACTCAAAGAAGGACCTTACGGCAGGTGCGCGTTTGCTTGCGATAACGATGCGGTCGATCATCAGCTTACGCAAATGACTTTCGAAAACGGCGTGAAAGCGGAGCTGCTTATGACGGCGTTTACCGCAAAGGGCGGGCGCATTTATAAGTTCTTCGGCACGCTCGGCGAGTTGGTGCTCAACGAGGAAGAGGACGAAATTACCGTAAAACCCTTCGGCGGCGAGGTACAGCGCATTGCGATAAAACCGCTCATAGAGGGTGGTTACGGGCACGGCGGCGGCGATTCGGGATTGGTGCATCAAC
>CAMWUS010000052.1 GCA_947177495.1 uncultured Clostridia bacterium | reverse complement strand
TGCTGACATACTATATGGCGAAAGGCGAAAGATTATGTTAGTTTTTGTGTATTTTTCTTGGTCGGTAGTTAATTTTCGTCGGGCGACACGGGCATTGCCGATTGCGCGGCGATTTCTTGGAAATATTCGTCGTCGGAGAAATCGCGCGGGCGGGTATACTCGCCCCCGAGCGCTTCGATCGCGTACTTCAATTCCTGAAATTCGAGATAGTTAATGTCGTCGCGGTCGATGACTTCCAAAAGAACGGGAAGCGCGCGCTCGTCCCCGTATGCGGCAAGATAGCTCGCGTGCATGGGAAGCTCCTCACCCGTGCGGAATTCCTTTAATAAAATGTCGTATACCCGCTCGTCGCGCTCCTTTACGCGGGATAAAATTTCCAGCATGAGTTCGCACTCCGTGCCCTCTTTGTAGAGCGCAAGGGCGCGTTCCTTTGCCGCGTCCGCTCCCGCTTTGAGCTGTTCGCACACCGTTTCCTTAATATCTTCGTTCTTCGAGGATACGAGCAAGTTGAAATATTCGTCGAACGCTTTGGGATTGCTTCCCGCCAAATTGATTGCGAGCGTTAAAAGCTGTTCGCTCTTCGAGCGCAAAAGCGCAATCAGCCCGTCGGGACAGCCGCGCGATTCGAGCTCTCTGCACAAAAAGTCGGAAACGGGCACGTCCTCCTCGGTATGCCGCACGAGGCAATCCACAAGCGCGCCGTCCGTCATTTCGGCATAATAGCCCTTGGGCGTGTTCCCCGCCGCCGAAACGTAGATATCGCCGAACTGCTTGTACAGCTTGGGAATTACCGATTCCCACTGCTTTTCGGTGTATTTCCCCGCGTTTTCCTGCATATAAATTGCCAGCTTTTCGTCGAACAGTCCGTCGAAGTCGATCAACTTTTTCATGTCGTTCTCCTTATGTTTCTCAACAATCCGTTTCCCGTCGGTTTCTATAAACGAGCAGAACAAGGCGAATGAGCATTTTCGACGGGCGCGTACAAAGACGTACGTAACCGGAGAAAAGCGCAATTCAACGCTGTTATGCGACGTTTAGAGGAAGCGACATGTTACATCATGAGGTCGAGGATTTTTTGCGTCTTATACTTATTCGCGTTGAACATTTTTACGATATCGCTCAGTTTGCGTTCGCCGCGCTTTAAGCGGGCTTCCCTGTAAATAGCCGCCGCCAAAGAAGCGCGCTCCTCGCAGTATTCCCATGCGCCGTATTCCTCGATTGCCGCGTAAACTTCTTCCGCCGCCGCGCAGAGTTTGTGCTCGTTGTCCTCTCCGAAGAGCGCAAATTTGGAATACACTTCCGCAAACGCGTGTAAAAATTCCTCCGACTTTTTCTCCCCGATTTCTATTTTATGCGTGAAGAATTCCTTATAGAGATTGCAAATAACGGTTCCGAAGGAATCTTCCTCGTTGCGCATGATGAGCTCGTGCAAAGCGTGAAGCTTCACCACGTCGTCCGCTTCGAAGTTGAGGAGCATTGCCCTGACTTCCTCGTCGCGCCGCAGCTTAACCGCCACCTTTGCCGCAAGCAGTTGCAGCTTTTGGTCGCGCCCGTCCATTTCGTCGAACGCGATGCTCAGGCAGTCTTTTAACTCGGGCATACGGGCGATTTCGTGCAACTTCCCGATGCCGTCCGCTTTATCCGCCCGAAGCAGCAGCCCCGCGATGGAGTTGTATTCCTCGGTGGGTACGCGGTAGAGATATTCCATGGGGAAAGACTCGCCGTCTCCGTCGCGCAATGCCCGCATTAACAGCAGGAAGTAGGCGGCGACCGCCTTGCGCGGATACAGCGTGGTAAGCCGTTCGAGCGCTTCGATTGCGTTGTCGAGCTTATCCAAACGGTAAGCGGCTACGGCGTAGAAATATAAAACGTTGTCGTCGTAAGGCAGTTTGCCGCGCAGTTTGGTCAGCACGGCGTACGCCTCTTTATCCAAATTCGTTTCGCAGAGCGCCGTTGCAATGCGGTACAAGTCGTCGGTGTTGTCGCTATCGAGCACGGCAAGTCGGCGGGCGACTTCTCTCGCCTCGCTCTTCTTCTCCTGCGCGCCGAGCACGGCACAATAGGAAGTGAGCACCGTGATATTTTCGGGATAGTCTTTGAGTGCGTCGCGGCAAATGCTTGCCGCCTCGTCTTCCTTGCCGAGCATGAGCGTACACATGGCGTTGAGCCCCATTGCCGTGGCATACTCGTCGCTGCGCTCGGAAACGCTTTCAAACCTCTCTTTCGCTTCTTCCAAATCGCCCGATTTGAGCAAGCTCAGCCCTTCCGAAAACGCCTCGGGGGATTCCCCGTCCGAGTGCACGAGGCGCAAATGCGGGGTGGTTGAAATTTCCTCGGCAAACAGCTTTTCGATATCTTCGTTATCCGCATCCTCGCTGAGCAGTTCCCCCTCCTCGCAATAGCGGTTAAAATAGAGCGCGGAATGAAACTCGTTGCCCATGTTCATAAACGCAACGGCAAGCCCCTCATATCCTTCGGAGAAATCCGCCTCGTTGCAAGTATCCAAAAAACGGAACCAAGAATCCGCCGCCATGCGGTGCATTCCCAACTCCTCGTATATATCGGCGGCAAGCGCATGCGCGTCCGCGCTCGGCGCATACATTTGGTTGCGCTTGTTGAGCATGGTAAGCGCGCCCATAAAATCGCCGTTCTGCGCTCGCTTTTCAACGCTGTCGAGCATAAACTCGTCGCTGAAATCTAATTTGAATACGGAATCGTCCTTTTTCACCGTCCCACTTCTCCTTATTCCTCTCCGAAGAGCTTCTTCGTCTCTTCTTCGGTAAACGCATATTCGGTATTGCAATAGTGGCAATGCACGGAAATTTTTCCTTGGCGGGCAATCAAATCCAACGCGTCCTCCCGTCCGAGCGTAAGCACCGCGGCTTCCGATTTCTCCCGCGAGCACCTGCAACGGAAACGCACTTCCCGTCCCTCATAGTGTGTGTTCTCTATCGAGCGCAATACTTCCTCCGCGCCCTTTACGGCAATCAAAGCGGATATAGAAGAATACTTCGCGATTTCCTCTTCCGTGCGGCGCAAAATCTCTTCGCTTGCTCCGGGGAGCGGCTGTAAAAACACCCCGCCCGCGCCGATACAAGTTCCGTCCGTACCGATTCTTACTCCCAAAGCGACCGCCGTGGGGCGCTGTTCGCTTGTGAGAAAATAGGCGGACAAATCTTCCGCAATCTCTCCCGTAAGCAGCGCGCAGGAGCCCGTAAAAGGCAATCCGCTCCCGTCGTCGCGGATAACGGTAAGATATCCGTTCTTTCCCACGCAACCGCCTACGTCCAACTTTCCGTCCGCACGCGGCGGCAAAACGCAATTGGGGTTTTCGAGGAAGCCGCGAATATTCAACTCCCCGTCGCCCGCAACGCACACCTTACCGCCTGCGCCGCCCCCGTCGAAGGTCATGGAAAGCGAGGACTCGCCGTCCTTCAGCCAACTGCATAGATATGCGCACGCCGTCATAGCGCGTCCCAAAGCGGCGGCGCAAACGGGCGTAAGGGAGTGCCGCTTAATCGCTTCGTTTACAAGCGCGGTAGTATTGAGCACGGCGAGGGAAACGGCATTCCCCCACACGAGCGTTTTTAAGATTTTGCCTGTTTTCTGCATATCAAATTCAGTCTGTCGCTTCCCTCTTTCGCTTCGCCGAGGTGCCCTTCTGTCTTCACGATAGAGAAGCCCGCCCCCTCGAGCGCGGATATAAGCGCATCTTCCTCATGGATATATTGCACGTGTTTTTCGTCGAAACGGCAAAAGCGCCCGTCCTGTTCCTTTACGAACAGCGTTACGTCCATTTCGACGCGGTTTTTATGAAGTGCATTAAAGCTAAGATAGGTGATTTCGTCGCGGTCGTCCGCAAAGATATTATTTGCAACTTTTTGCCGTAGCTTGCACGCACTGCTCACGTCCAGCCAAAAAATACCCCCCGCTTTCAAACTCGAAGCTACTCGGGCGAAAGCCGAAGCTAATTTTTCTTGCGGAATGTAGTTATAGCAGTCGTTGGGAGACAGTATAAAATCAAATGGCTTGGGGGTATGCAAACGTGCGGCGTCAGCTTGAACGAAATCGACGCGCACCCCCTCTTCGCGGGCACGCTTCATACCCTCGGAAAGCATAGGCGCGGAGATGTCCGCTCCCGTCATTTCGTACCCCGCGCGGGCAAGCGCGCGGCAAAACGCCCCGCTTCCGCAACCGAGCTCCAACCCCCTCTTGCCTGCGCCGAGCGCGTTTAGCCCGTCAATAAAATACTGCGACCATGTGGCATAGTCGCAGTCGTCGTTAAGAAGTTCAAACCATTTCGATAAATGATCGTATGCGTTTGCCATGAAAATTTACTTCTTCCTCGTAAGCATTTTGGGAGGCTTGGGCGGTTTTTTCTTTTTGCCCTTGGTATCCTCTTGAAGCGCCTTTTCGCGCTCCTCGAACTGACGGTTATACTCTACGTACTGCTCGTCGTTCTTATGCTCTTCCTCGTACGCCTTTACGTCCTCTTCAATGGCGTCTTTGCTCTCCTTCAAACGGCGCAAGTCGTCGCGCGAGAAAGAATCGGGCAACTGATATACGTCAAGATCGTCGTCGAGCGGTTTAATGGGACGGCAAACGAGCTTGCTCTTGCCCTGCGCGATGATTAACCGCTTGTACTCACGCATCGCCGCGCTGTCCATTGCAGGTTCTTGCTTGGGTTGCATTCCCTTGTTGTTCGCCTTGTTCTTGTCGTAAAGTCCGCGACCCGTTTGAATCCCCTTCTCGGGATTGACGAAGCGGTCGAACGCCCACTGGCTGAAATCCATCCACACAAGGCACATATAGGAAATGCCGAACAATATCATGATAAGTGCGCCGATCAAGAGAATAATGCTGTTTCCGAAAATGACGAGGAACACGGGCCAAATGGCGAGTGCCGCAAAGATAACCGTTTGCGGGAACGTGCCGATCGTCATGATAACCGCGTTGCGGAAGAGCGCCCAAGGTCCCTGCTTGTAGTTGACTCCCAAAGAAATCATCCACAGACAAATGAGGAGCGCAATACACATGAGAATGTAACCGATGACTTTGGAAGCAATCATCCACCCGCGAATACTGCCTTGAACATTTGCCGCCACGTAATAGTCGGCAAGATTGCCCGCCATACGCGCCGTGAAAAGTACAATAGAAAAGATCAGCAACGCTTCGAGCACGTTGAAATAATTGCGCTTAATACCGCGCACGAAATCGTTTGCAACGAAAATGCCTTCCGTCCAAATAAGGTTTCTGATGATGTACATACCGCCCGAAATGCCGAGCGCCGCGATAAGCGAACTTGCAACCATCATGGCGAAGAAGCGCAAATCCGCTTGAAAAATCATGAATTCGGCCGCACCCGCAATCTGCGGAATAACGGGATAACCCACGCCCATCCCCGCACCGAACGCGGGGTTGTAGCCCTGACTTGCAACGGAAAGATTGCGCCATATAATAATGCCGACAAGCGGAAGAATGGTAACGAGCATCATGAGATTCACGAGCACGAGCTTCCAGAATCTCCCCTTTAAAATATCCCAAAACAGCGCCCAACGGCTGGTGGGAAGCGTACTTCTCGCATAATCTTCACTGCGTTCTTTCCCTTCCAACCAACGCGCAACGAGCCCTTTCCTTTCTCTATCCGCCATATGCGTCTCCGTTCGAATGATTTTCCCTTTCGTCCGCGCTTCGCGAAATTACCCGCAAAGCGCCGCGTATAACGTTATTGTACTACAAAATAAAAAATATTTCAATAGAAATCGGGCAAATTCCTTGATTTTTATGTGATCGTATGGTAAAATTATCTTGCTTAAAAGAGGAGCGGCTGAGCAAGAGTACCTGCACACGAGGAAATTCGGGGATTTCCGTTCACGTTACAGCAAAAGGGCATCGCCGCCGAAATGCGTTTCTCCCCCGAGGAGCGTGTTGGGAATAAGGGAGAATACCCTTATTACTGTCACCGCGGTGATGCGCTTTCGGCAAAGTTATTTTTCGGAAGAGGTTACGGCGGCAGCCGTAATTTTTTTTAGAAAAGAAAACCCGCGGAATACGGAGATTAAATATGGTTAAAAAGTACAAAGTAGCTATCATCGGCGCGACGGGAATGGTCGGTCAACGGTTTTTGACCTTGCTCGACGGGCACCCTTGGTTCGAGCCTGTTGCCCTGCTCGCAAGCGCGCGTTCGGCGGGAAAGAAATACCCCGAGGCTGTCGGCGACAAATGGGCGATGAGCGTGCCCATTCCCGCCTACGCAAAAAGCATTACCGTGTTGGACGCGGAAAAGGACGCCGAGAAGTTAGTAGGAAAAGTCGACTTCGTCTTTTGCGCGGTAAACATGAAGAAAGAAGAAATCAAGGCGCTCGAAGAGCGGTACGCCAAATTGGAAATCCCCGTGGTTTCCAACAATTCCGCACACCGTTCCACCCCCGACGTGCCTATGATCATTCCCGAAATCAACGCGGAGCATTTAGAGGTGATTGCCGCTCAGCGCAAGAGGTTGGGCACCAAGCGCGGATTTATCGCGGTGAAAAGCAACTGCTCGCTGCAATCGTACGTTCCCCTCTTGCACCCGCTCAAACGCTTCGGCTTGAAACGCGTTGCGGTATGTACCTATCAAGCGATTTCGGGCGCGGGCAAGACCTTTGCAACCATGCCCGAGATTACGGATAACATTATTCCGTTCATCGGCGGCGAGGAAGAAAAGAGCGAACAAGAGCCCTTGAAAATTTGGGGAACGGTGGGAAACGGCGCAATCGTGCCCGCCACCTCTCCCGCTATTACGGCACAATGCCTGCGCGTACCCGTAACCGACGGACACACGGCGGCGGTGTTCGTTTCCTTCGAACAAAAGCCCACCGAGGAAGAAATTTTATCCGCTTGGAAGCACTTTGCGGGAGAACCGCAAGCGCTTTCTCTCCCCTCCGCTCCCAAGCAGTTTTTGCACTACATGGCGGAAGAAAACCGCCCGCAACCCAAGCTCGACAGAAACACGGAAAACGGCATGGCGGTTTGCGCGGGACGGCTGAGAAAGGACAATTTGTTCGATTATAAATTTATCGGTTTTTCGCACAACACCCTGCGCGGGGCGGCGGGCGGCGCGGTACTTCTTGCCGAGCTCCTCGCGGCGAAGGGCTATTTCGACTGACAATATTCGCGTTACCAACATACGATAAAGTGCCCCTTGCGCGCCAAGCGCGGCGGAGCACAAAAAAGGAGAGACTATGACGGGATTTCTCAAAGGAAGCGCTACTGCAATGATTACTCCGTTCAATGAGACGGGAGTAGACCTCGAAGCGTTCGGGAAAATGATGGAATACCAAATCGCGGGCGGGACGGACGCTCTTGTCGTGCTCGGTACGACGGGCGAGCCCTCGGTGATGACGGACGAGGACAAACAAACGCTGATGCGTTACGCCGTAGAAAAAGCCGCGGGGCGCATTAAAATCATTTTCGGAACGGGCTCGAATTGCACGGCGCACGCGGTGAAAGCGAGCGTGCTTGCCGAAAAACTCGGCGCGGACGGCGTGCTTGCCGTAACCCCCTACTACAACAAATGCACCCAACAGGGACTGTACGAGTATTACGAGGCGATTGCAGGCGCAATTAAAATACCCGTAATTTGTTACAACGTTCCCGCGCGCACGGGCGTAAACATTCTTCCCGAAACGATGGCGCGCATTGCGCAAATCCCCAACATTGCGGGCATTAAGGAAGCGAGCGGAAACATGGCGCAGGTTTTGGAAACGGCGCGGCTCATTCGCGGAAAATGCGACCTTTATTCCGGCGAGGACGCGCTCAACCTTCCCATTCTCTGCGCGGGCGGTACGGCGGTCATTTCGGTGATTTCCAACCTCGCACCCAAGCAAGTAAAAGCAATGACGACGGCGGTTGCAGCGGGAAATCTCGACGAGGCGATCGCCCTTCACGACAAACTGTTGCCACTTACAAAAGCTTGCTTTACGGAAGTCAATCCCATTCCCGTAAAGGAAGGAATGAACTTGCTCGGCTTCCGCGCGGGCGCTCCGGTTGCCCCCTTAACGCGCTTGGAACCCGCTCACCGCGAACAGCTTGCAAGCGCCTTAAAAGAATTAGGTTTAATTTAAGTTCGTGATATAGCGTAGTCACAATTACTCGCGCGGAGCAAAACCACGCTTTTGCGGTAGCGCCCCCAATTTGCCACAAACCTGAGGCTTAGTGACTTTTGATAGACGAAGTCCAACGC
>CAMWUS010000051.1 GCA_947177495.1 uncultured Clostridia bacterium | reverse complement strand
TTTTTTTTTCAAGCAGAAGACGGCATACGAGATTTCTGCCTGTCTCGTGGGCTCGATATGTTTATAAGATACAGGCGACCATCAGTATTCCTCTATCGTTATGTTGACCGCAGACCGTCTCGACGGCGATTGGGCGTACGGCGGTCCCATCGTCTATTCGCGCATCACGAGCGAGAATATCGCGAAAACCGACTACACCCAAGTTACGGGGCGCAGTACGGTTGCGGCAAAATACGATATGTGGCGCGGCGGCACCGACGGGCTTTTGTACGGCGTCAACGCAATCGACCCTGCCGTTTCCTATGACGATAACGGCGATTTGTGGATGTCCTACGGCTCTTGGTTCGGCGGCATTTATCTCCTCAAATTAGATAAGCAAACGGGACTTCGCGACTATACCTATACTTACGAAAACAACGTCATCGATAACACCACCAAAGCGCAAATTCCCGAGGACGATTTAACGCAGGCAAATTACGGGAAGAGCGGGTTTACCGCTTATTCCGACAAATACTTGGGCATTCACATCGCGGGCGGACATCAGGCCAATTCGGGCGGCGAGGGTTCGTATATCCTCAAACTCGGCGATTATTATTACCTATTCCTTTCCTACGGCGGATATGACGCCGACAAGGGTTACAATATGCGCGTGTTCCGCAGTAGCACGATCACGGGCTATAACGCAAGCGGCGAATTCGTCGGCTATCGCGACCATGCAAACAAGCTTGCGCTATTCTCCGATTACAGCGCTCAAACGGAAGGCGATCTCGGCGCGCGCGTGATGACCGGCTATTCGTGGAGCAATTGGGACTTTGCCTACGTGGCGCAGGGGCATAACTCCGCGTTTACCGACGACGACGGAATGAGCTACCTTATTTACCACAATAAATACATGGACGGCACCGCCTTTCACGTGATGAAAGTGCACCGCCTCATGCTCAATGCCGACGGTTGGCTTGTGTGCTCGCCCTTCGAGAGTACGCCCACCGACGCTATCGCAACGGGGCTTACCCAAGACGACATTGTCGGCAAATACGGCTATCTTTATATGACGCGCAACAGCGGGCGCTACGGCAGTCCCGTTACCGAACGCGAGGTCACTTTGTCTTACGGTTCCACTTCGGGCGGATTGCTCACGGGTACGCTTTCTACCATTGCCACCAACGGCGGCGACAAGGACGACGGTACTTGGTCATACAACCCCGCTACGGGCGAGTTTACCATTCGTGCGGCGCGTTACAATTATAATGGGTACATGCTCTATCAGAACATCGAGGGGACGAACATCCGCACGCTGAGCTTTACGACAATCACGAGCGCGTTCGCCTATACCTATTGGGGTTACCGCTATCCCACGGCGCAGCAGCAAGCGGAATACGCCGCTTCGAGTTACGTGTTCCCGTCCGCATTGGGCGAGGGCGGTAAACTGCCGCAGGGGGCGATTACGAGCGAGCTTTGGGACGGCGCGAACGTCACCTTTACCCGCGAGGGCAACGACTTGATTTTGAACGGCACGCACTATCCTATCCGCGAGAGCAAGGCGATGGTGGAAGCGGAAACCGCCTATACGGGACAGCGCTTCACGCCCGTGTCCACCACGAACGGAGTTTCTATCTCCTTTGATTATTCGAACTACGGCGCGGATTGGATTTCCGTTCTGCACGGAGACGGGTTCCGCATTGCGCTCGGCGTTCTCTACGATACGACGGGCGAGGAAACGCATTTGTACGAATGGCAAGAGAGCACGCAGGGGAAATTCCAACAGTTTGCGCCAAGCGTTTACGATGCACTGTTAGTGCCTAACGGTACGGCGCGCGCCACGGTTTCTTTCCATACCGACGGCTCGGTCAGCTTCTACCGCGACGGGGTTTGGCTGTTTACGCATAAAGCAAACGTCCTCTTCAAAAATAGCGCCGACGTGGCGGGGCGCACGGTGGGTGCGTTTACGCAAAAAGTGTTGCAGGCGTTCGCCGCGGGCGAAGTATACGTCGACTACGGTATGCGGAACGTGCGTATCGGCAAAGCGCTTACCGCGGGGCTCGGAGAAAATTTCGTCGAACTCGGGAGCGATATTTCTTGCGTCGGACAGTTGCAAGGGAACGCGACGGGCACGCCCGTACTCTCTTTGCCGTCGGCAACAAGCGGGCTTGCGGTCACCTTCCGCATCTCGGGTGCCAACTCGGAGTGGGGCTCGTTCGTCCTGCAATCGGGTGCGTACATTATCACGACCTCTAACTTAGATGCTTGGGGAGCGAGCGGCAATCTTGCACAAACCAACAAAGGACCCACCCGTTTCCAAAACGGCGGAAGCACACAAGCATTCTTAAACCGCGAATGCTATATTACCGTGTCGGTCAGTGCGGAAGGCGTCGTCTATTACCGCGACGGCGTACGCGTTATCACGCACGGCAAAGACGAATACATGAACTATAACAATGCGGGCGCGTCGACTACCGTAAAGGTGTCCGACTTTGTTACCGCCTTCCTCGCATCGGCGGCGAACGGGTTTACCGTTGCAGGCAAGGACTGCGGCGCGACCGATCTCGTCGTAACCGGCGCGTTGACCGACGCGCAGGCGAACGCCGTGTATTTGGCGCTCGGGCACACGCATACCGCGCTCTCGTTCACCGCGCACGCAAAAGTGGAACCCACTTGCACGACGGCGGGCACGGAAGCTTATTGGGAGTGCAAGACTTGCGGCAAGCTGTATTCCGATAAGGACGGCGTTACGGAGATTTCCGCGCCCGTGAGCATTCCTGCAAAAGGGCACGCCATGACCGCGCACACGCGCGTAGAGCCTACCTGCACGACGGCGGGCGTCGAGGCTTATTGGGAATGCTCGAATTGTAACAAGCTCTTCTCGAACGCAAACGGCACGGCTGAAATCGCCGCACCCGTTTCCATTCCCGTAACGGGGCATACGGAAAACGGAACGTACACGCACGTGACGGGCACCGAAAAACATATTTGGAAGTGCGAGCATGCAGGCTGCGTCGGAGTACAGTCGGATTGTGAATTCGAGCTTATCTCAATCGACCGTGACACCTGCGACACGGCGGGCGAGGGGTTGCTTCGCTGTAAACAGTGCGGGTTCGAAAAAACGCAGACCTACGAAGCGGGACAGCACTTATACGGTGCGCCGCAGTGGACTTGGACGCAAGGGACGGACGGGTACACCGCAACGGTGAAATTCGTCTGCGCGCAAAACGATTCCACGATTACGCCCGAGGTCACGTTGACTTCGCAGGACACGGCGGCAAATTGCACAACTGCGGGCAAGCGCGTTTACACCGCTACCGTTACGCAAAACGGCGTTTTGTATACCGATACCAAGGAGATGATTTTGCCCGCATTGGGGCATAACCTTACCGCGCATACGCGCGTGGAGCCTACCTGCACGACTGCGGGCACGGCGGCTTATTGGGAGTGCACTGCTTGCCACAAGCTGTTCTCCGATAAGGACGGTAAGACGGAAATTTCCGCAATCGTCAGCATTCCCGCAAAGGGACACGTTTGGGGTGAATGGGTTGTCACGCGCGAGCCTTCGGCGGCCGCCGCAGGGGAAGAGCAACGCACCTGCACCGCATGCGGCGAGAAGGAGACGCGCCCCGTAGACGCGCTCGGCGAGGATAAAGAAGCGGAAGCTTTCCGCACGGCAGTAGAAGCGCTCGAAGAAGCAAACGGCGCGCAGGAGCTTTTCGCGGCAATCAAAACCGCGCTCACCGCATACGGCAAGCTCACCCAAGCGGGGAAGACGTCCGTAGCGGAAGAATACGCAAAAGTGCAGAGCGCAATCGAGAGCTATAACTCGCTTGCCAGCAAAGCGAACGCCGAGCTCAAATCGGCGACCGACGCTGCGATCAGCGCATTCGCTTCGGGGCTTTCCGCAATCAATGCGCTCGCCGTTGCTTGGGCAGTGCTCAAAAGCACGCGCTACGTATAAGGGGGGAAGAGTATGAAAAAGAGAACATTATTTGCGATTTGCATGACGGTATTGGCGGGAGCGTTATCGCTTTGCGCTTGCGGCGGCGAGAACGTTTACGCAAAATTAAACGAGCTTGCCGAAAAGGATTACGACGAGGTGCGGTTAAAGGTGACCACGGTAACGGACGGCGAAACGCTTCACGCAAACTATCGCGCGGTTTCCGTTGCCGAGGGGATTTCCGTCACGTATTCGTACGAACAGTTCAACCAAATCGGCACCGACGAAAACGGGGACTACGTGCTTCCCGATACGGCAATCACAACGTTGCAGGGTGAAATCCTCGTAAAAGACGGAAAAACGGTGAAGGTGGACGGGGACGAAATTGCGCTCTCCCCGCAGACGGTAACGGCGGCAGGACTGCGTTTTTCCGCCGACCTGTTCGAAGAGGAGGAGACGACGGACACGAGCTTTCAGGCGAAAGTCAACAGCCCCGCGGCATTCTTGCGGGAAAGTAATCTTGTCGCGTCGGGCATGACGGTTATCGTCGAATATACCGACCGTGCTCTTACCTCGCTTACGATTACCTATAACACGCAAACGGGCTCCGTTACCATGCAGTACACTTTTGCATAAGTTGTCTAATATAAAAAACTCCGCTCAAGCGGAGTTTTTTATTGTAAAAGAAAGCGGGGGGTCGGACGGATTAAATTTACTCGTTAATCATCAAGAATTTTTAAACTCCGTTTTGCAGAGGGAACTGCCGAGAAATTTTTCTAAAAATTTTGTCTTTATAGACAAATATACTTTGACAATCTGCAAAAATTATGGTATAGTGTTAGGGCATTGAGCGATGCAGAAGTACCCAAGAGGCTCAAGGGGCTCCCCTGCTAAGGGAGTAGACGTGTTATAGCGTGCACGAGTTCGAATCTCGTCTTCTGCGCCAAAATACCCCGAGGACAATACCTCGGGGTATTTTGGCGTTTAAGACTCGTTCGAACTGTGAGTTTTCACGAGTTCGCGCGGCAAAGGGTATAAATATTTTGGAGGTGTACGATGAAAAAATTGCTAGTAGTCGTGGATATGCAAAACGATTTTGTAAGCGGGGCGTTGGGGTCGGAGGAAGCAGTTAAAATTCTTCCTACCGTAAAGGAGCTGATCGCGCGCGAACAGGCGGCGGGTGCGGAAATCGTATTCACAATGGATACGCACGGGGAAAACTATCTTTCTACCGCGGAAGGCAAACGCTTGCCCGTGCTTCATTGCATCAAGGGCACGGCGGGTTGGGAAATAATTCCCGCACTTTCCGCATATGCCGAGCATGCGCGCCGTTTCGAAAAACCCGTATTCGGAAGCATCGAGCTTGCGGAGTACGCACGGCAAAACAGTTACGACGAAATTGCGCTCTGCGGCGTGTGTACGGATATCTGCGTAATCAGCAACGCAATCTTGCTGAAAGCGTATTGCCCCGAAACGCCTATTACCGTATACGAAAAAGCCTGCGCGGGGACTTCGTCCGCCGCACATGATGCGTCGCTTATCGCCATGCGGAGTTGTCATATTAGCGTAGAATAAAAAATATCCCGCAAGTTTTTTGCGGGATATTTTTTATGCCGACTTGGTGAGCTTCACCGTTAAAACAGTCATATCGTCGTCGGCGCGTTGTCCGTAACGCCCGACAGCGTTTTTTAATATTTCCTCGGCAAGCGATTGCGGGTTGAGCGGGTGCAGTCCGCTCAGATATGCGCAGAGGTCGGAGGACGAACCGAACGCGGAAGTCACGCCGTCGCTCATAAATATCAGGAAGTCGTTTTCCTTCATGGTCACGCGCATGGTGGCGGGGTGTACGGCTTCCAGCATACCGATTGGAAGCGATTCGCCCTCCAACAGTTTTAGCTCGTCTTCCGAGAGCAGGAAGCCGACGGGCGAGCCGATTTTCACCACGTCGGTACAGCCCGTGTCGAGGTCTACGGCGGCGAGGTCTAAGCAGGAAAAAGTCTCTTCCGACGAATAGGTGATTAGTTGATTGACGGCGGTGAGCACCGTTTCGGAAGGCATTTTTGCCTTATAAAAACTCTCGAAGAGGGAAAGTGTACGGTCGGAAACGCTGCGCGCTTCTTCGCCGCTTCCCATGCCGTCGGACAGGGCGACCAAAAATCGCCGCTCGTCGATTTTGAGAATGGAGTGCGTATCACCGCTCGCTTCCCGCCCGTCCTTGGGGCGCGATGCGATTCCGAACGCCGCGTCGTAATTTGCCTTGCGTTTGAGAATATAGCAGGCGCGGTCGTTGGTCAGAGGGATTTTTTCCGCGAGGGAAAGGGGAACGCGCAAAGCAGTTCCCGCCACGTCGCAGAGGTCTTTCCCGTTTACATCGTTTTCAAGGGTCACGCTCACGGTGAAGTTTTCGTCTTCGCCGTAGAGGAAAATTTCCGTGCTGAGAATTCCCGCGTTGGCAAGAGCGGCGGAGAGTACGTTTTCCTCTTCCGAGAAGGAATACTCCTCGCTCTGTTCGAGGGCGATTCTGCGCAAGATTTCGCTGATGCCGTGCGCCTGCTCGGCAAGCAAGCGTCTGCCTGCCCGCGCCGACTCGGTGTCCGCGATATAGCGTTTGTATTCCGCAAGCTGTTTGTTGAGCGTGAACAACAGCCCCGCCGTGTTTTCGCAATGAGAGGAAAGCTCCGCGGGCAAGTCGATGAGGTTTACCCGTCCCTTTGCCTTTCCTACGGCAATCAGCTTTTGCATTCCGTCCTCCACGTGCGCGCGTTCGCACTTTTTGCGGTTGGGGCAGGAAGTACACATGGTATCCATCAGGCGTTCGCAAATTTGCTCGCCCGTGCGGTCGGGCTGTTCGCGTTCCCCGAACGCGTTCTCGATTTCGCGGAACAGCGACGAAACCTCATAAAGCTGTTCGCCCACGGCGCGGCGGTTGCGGTTAATGGCAATGCGCGGCAGGGCGCGTTCGCGGTAGAAGAGCAAACTGTTCTTGGCTTTGCGCCACAGCTTTTCGGGCATACAGCAAACGGCGATTGCGGGCAGGGTGCAGGAGAGTGCGGTGAGCACAATTTCCCAAACGCCCGCGGTATACACGCCGTGCAGATACGCTGCACCTAAGAACGCGGCGAGGAATCCGAGTGCGGAAACGTAACGCCCGTACGGGATGAAAAGCAGGGCGACGCATGCGTAAACGGCGTATTCGGCAAGGGGCAGAAGCGACGCATCTCGCACGCACAAAGGCAGAGAGAGCACCAAGGTAAAGGGCAGGGCGGCGGCGTTTTTCAACAGCGTTACGGCACAGAGCAGGGCGAACGCGGCAACGAGGTTGAACGCGTGAATGCCGAGCGCGCCGTAAATGCCAAGCCCCGTAACCAGCCACATAATGCAGACTTGTGCAAGCTCGCCCGCGGTCAGGCGGCAACGGAACGCGCGGAACAGAAGCGCGTGCAACCCGCCGTCGCAGAGCATGGCGATAAAGAAAAGGAATACGGAAATAATTGCCTTTTGCGCAAGCACGGGCAGGGAGAAAAGCTCGTAGCCCGTGTGCGGATAGAGGAATACGAACGGCAACATACAGAGCACGCAGTATATGGCGCGTTCGATTTTCATTTTACGCGCGAACCGTTTGTATAAGGTAAACACGAGGAGGAGAAACGCCGCCTGTATCAAACAGGAGAGCGTCGCCGCAAGGGAGAGCGCGGCAACGGAAGAGAGCAGGTACCCTCCCGACAGCAGAAAGGGGTTTAGCCCGCAACAGAGTGCGGCATAGAAGAGCGCGAACGCGAGCGGCTCCCGTTGCGGCAGGGCGAAGTTAAACAGCGCCATGCAAGCGGTTATTACAAGATACTTGGCGGCTTTTTTCAAAGAAAAGCGCGGCAGGGAAATTTTACGCATGAAAACACCTCGGTTTAAAATTTTAGGGTTCCCGCAAAAAGGCGAAGCATTTTTGTGGGACTTGTGTTAGGGTTCCCGCAAAAAAACGAAGTATTTTTTGTGGGACTTAGTTATTCCCATTATAAAGAAACTCTATCCGCAAGCCCTGCAAAACCCCGTCTTTCTTTGTCGAAAAAGGTTGTTTGCAGTATAGTGTTCTTGTCCCCGCCCTGCTTAGTGGCGCGCTGTTCTATTGCCTTCCCCTTTTTGGGAAAGTGTCACGCAAGTGATGGTAAGGGGATAAAAGAGAATTTTGCGGAAGTCCGTTTAGAGGTTGCCGTTCGTTAACGAGTGCAAAACTTAAATATGGACAGTCATCAAAAACACTCAAAGCAGCGAATGAATGAAAAAAGGTTAGATAAATACATTTAACTATAAACATTTTTCAATATTCAAAATAAAACCATGTTTTATGTCCCCGCCCA
>CAMWUS010000050.1 GCA_947177495.1 uncultured Clostridia bacterium | reverse complement strand
TTAAAGAGCTTTTGAGAAAATAATGGATTTGTTCGATTTCAACAATAACGAGGAACGCGCAAAACCGCTTGCGGAGCGCATGCGCGCGAGTACGCTCGACGGCTTCGTCGGGCAAAAACACATTGTGGCGGAGGGTTCGCTTCTTCGCCGCGCAATTGCGCTCGATCGGCTTGGCAGCTGTATCTTTTGGGGACCTCCCGGCTGTGGAAAAACCACGCTCGCCAACGTCATCGCGGCGCAGACGAATGCGGAATTTATCCGCTTGAACGCTGTTAGTTCGGGCGTTGCGGATGTCAAAAAGGCGGTGGAACAGGCGCGCGACACTTTAAAGCTGTACGGCAGGAGAACGTATTTGCTCCTCGACGAGTGTCACCGTTTCAGCAAAACGCAGTCCGATTCTTTGCTTCCCGCCATCGAACAGGGCACCATTCTCTTTATCGGCTCCACGACCGAAAATCCCTACGCTTCCATGACGCCCGCCATCGTCTCCCGCTGTCGGGTGTTCGAGTTCCGTGCGCTCGATACGGAGGACATTCGCGGCGCGCTTGTAAAGGCGCTGTCGGACAAGCGGAAAGGCTTAGGCGACGTGGCGGTAAAGGTGGACGACGAAGCGCTTGACCATATCGCGCGGACGGCAAACGGCGATTTGCGCACGGCGTACAACGCTTTGGAGCTTGCCGTGCTCACAACACCCGTGGGGGCGAACGGAGATATTCACGTAACGCTTTCCGATGCGGAGCAGTCCATTCAGCGCAAGTCGCTCGCATTCAACGAGGACAAGTATTACGATATTATTTCGGCGTTTTGCAAATCTCTCCGCGGGAGCGATTCCAATGCCGCGCTCTACTACGCCATGCGGCTTATCGAGGGCGGGTGCGATCCGCTTTTGGTCATTCGCCGCCTCATCACGCACGCGGCGGAGGACGTGGGTATGGCGGACCCCAATGCGCTCGTCGTGGCGGTTTCCGCACTCACGGCGTTTAAAAACATGGGTTATCCCGAGGGGCTATTGCCGCTCTCCGAAGCGATCGTTTACGTGTGCGAGGCGGAAAAGAGCAACACCGTCTGCACGGCAATGGAACGTGCGCGGACGGACGCCGTTCAAAACAGCGACGACGATATTCCCCGCTATTTGCGCGACAGCTCGTACGGGGACAGCGCGGCAAAAGCGGAGAGCAAAAAATATTTGTTCCCGCACGATTTCGGCGGTTGGGTGAAACAGCAGTATTTGCCGAACAGCTTAAAAGACCGCGTCTATTACGAGCCTTCCGAAAAGGGGTACGAACTGACCGTAACCGCACGGCGCAAAAAACGCACGGAGAAATAACGCAAACAAGAGGTGCGCAGAGATATGAAACGTAAAATAATAAAAATCGGCGTTCTCATGGGCATTGCGGCAATTAGCTTGTGCGTTGCGGCTTGTACGCAAGCGGACGACGATTCGGGAAGTGTGGGAACGCGCATCACGTTTTCCACAGGCGACGGCGCTTTTTTAAACGGTGAAAAGAGTATAACGTTGGTTGCGGACGATAACGGAAAAGTGAGCGTGGACGAATCGCCCGTTTGCGATGGTCATGCGTTCGTTGGTTGGTTTAACGGCAACAAGCAATACGATGAGAATGCGTCGTATTCTTCGAGTTGTACCTTTACCGCGCAGTACGTTTCGGGCAATACAGACGAAGTGTATGCGGCGTTGTTCGACGAGCATTCCACCGTGAGTATCGACATCAACATGTCGGACGCGGAATGGAAGAAGTTAGATAACGACTATTCCGAATTCAATGCTAAAAACAGCAAATCGCCGATATACCGCATGGCGGATTATGTTACCATCGGAATCGACGACGGCAACGCTAAGCTGAACTATTACTACGAGGAAGTGGGCGTGCGCATGAAGGGGAATACTTCGCGGCACAACTTCTACGGCGATGACGGGTTTTATAATAACGTCCACATGAAGCTGTCGTTCAAACAGACTTTCGATGATAAGGACGACGGCTACAAGGAAAGCGAACTGAAAAAGTGGGACGACGAGGAAGCCCGTACGGCGCGCAAAAACCGCATGCTCGGCGGTATGGAGAAAATCGATATTAAATACAACTCGACGGGTGACGAGACGTACGTGCGCGAGATGTACGCCATGAAGCTGTTTCGGGAGAACGGCGTTATCGCGCCGAAAGTGACGCTGTGTTCGGTAACCGCGCTCGAAAAAGATACCGCGAAAAGAAATCTCGGGTTGTATAGAATTCACGAGTGTATCGACGAAGCGTTTATTGCGCGTAATGTCGAAGAGCAGGTCGGCGATTTGTGGAAATGCACGTATACCAAGACAGGCGCTGCCGACATGACGAATAATGGTCTCGATAGCAAAATCGGCGTGGAGGACGAGCTGAAAGGCAAGTTCTATTCCTACGATAAAAAGACGAATAAAAAGAAAGACAAAGTGACGGGCTTGCGGGATTTCTCGTCGATGCGCAATTTTATTAGCGCAGTAAATACCGACGGTGCGGATTTCTCGAAATATCTCGATACCGAGCAATTCGCCAAGTTCGAGGCGTTAAACTACCTGCTCGGCAATCCCGACTGCATTCGCAATAACTATAACAATTATTATTTGTATTTCCGCAAATCGGACGGGAAAGCGATTATCATTCCTTACGACTACGACCGCTGTTTGGGACTTACCTACCAATGGAATCCCACGGGTAGCGCTTCCATGTATTTGGAACCGTACACGCGCCGAATTGCCGCAACCGACGGCAGTCAGGCAAATCCCATATACAAAGGGTTAATTTGCAAAGGTGCGCCTACGGACAGCGGTTCTACGCTGATGAAATACCGCAGCAATCTTTTAACGCTTTTGGGTTCTACGCAATTATCGGTAGCAACCTTTAATGCTTACAAGGATAATTATAAATCCCGATATAGTCAATACGTAGTCCAAGCGATAAATTCCAATGCGCTTGCGTTCGACAATAACAAGTACGGGAACGTACCTTATTCCACGTATATGCAGACGAAATTGGATACTTTGAAAAAGAATATCGATAATTACAGATAATAAAAAACAGTAGCTCTTAGCAAAGCAAGAGCTACTGTTTTTATTTGCAAAGGAAACTCAGTTTTCGCGGCGGGCAAGAATATCGCCCGTTTCGCTGTCCAAGAGCAGGGAAAGCGTGTTGCCGTTTTCGTCCACGATACCCACGTAGTAGTAGTTGACGTTGCGCCGCAACAGGCGCACGTAAAATTCGCCGTAAAAGCGTTTGTTCCTCGTCATGCGCCCAATTTTATCCTTTTCCGCACTGATCGCGCAGTCGAGCGCTTGCTTCGCGGTGAGCGTCTGCTCGTTTTTCACCGACGTCGCCGTAAGCTCCCGCTCGCCGTTATTCCATTTTAAAGAAAGCGATACCGACTCGGTAGGGAATTCCGTCACGCCGAACGAATAGAAATAATCGCCGTGGGTGTTGCGGAACGCGGCGTCTCCGTCCGTTCCTTTGCCGTCGGTGAAGGTAATTTCCAAGCCGTCCAAATCGCAGTCGATGGGGCTTACGGAAATTTCCACTACCTTACTCATGGAGCAGGCAATGCCGTCGGAGGCGTAGGGGTATTCACGTTCCGTGCAGGAGAGGGTGAGGGTGAATTGCTCCGTTTCCGCACAGAAAATATCAGAGCGGATTTCGGAAACGTGCGCAAAATAATCGTATCCGCCGCAGCCCGTAAGCGCGGGCGCAAGCCCGACAAGCACACAAATAGAGCATAATATTTTTTTCATAATCCTATCTCTATGAAAAAAATCGGGAAAAAATGACTTTCTTTTTTCTTTTGCTTGCATTTTTCGCATGCGTATGCTAAAATGAACGAAAATATAATTATTCTACAAAAGTAATATAAATCTCGAAAAATCCATGAAGAAACTCATTTTTAAAACGATAATCATTACATGTGCGGTTTCGCTCACATTGCTGTTTGCGCTCTTTGGCGTGCTCTCCTTTTGGGCGCCTTCCCTCATGATGGATTTTACCGCATCGCTTGGTATGGAGTCGGTAAGCGGGGACTACGCGTTTCAAGAATACGAGCGTTCGGGTAGCGTTTCTTGCCTTGCCCGCTCTTTCGTAATTGCCGCCAAGAACGAGAAAGACAGAATGGCGGAGAAGCGGTTCGACTTATTGTACGGAAGCGACGGCTTGCGCGCATACTGCGCCGAGCAGGACGGCGTGGATTTGGGTGAAGACGTCCCCGATCATTCCTATTACGATTTCCTTTGCGGGCAGGGTGCCTGCGTGAAATACCGCTTGGCGGACGGCGAAATCGAAAAGGGAATTGCTTGCGCCTTTGCGGTAGCCGAAACGGACGAGAGCTTCCCTGCGGGCAATCCCGTCATTACGCTTGCCGTGTATCTCGTAAAAAGCGAAGATACGGACGGCGCCCGCATTCTTTTAGAGGAAATGCAGAAAAAATCTTTTTCCAAAGAAAACGGACATTACGATAATATCATCGCATTCTTAGGCGGAAATTGAGCGGCGGAGAACCGTTATGGATAAACACGAAAAAAACAAACGGCTGTTTAAAATTTTAGGGTTCGTTTTTCTCGGCGTGGGCCTAATACTGTCAATCATCGGAATTGCGAGTTTTTTTGAAAGTTTCTTTTACAGCGATTGGCCGGAATTCTTTTGGTGCTGTTTTATCGGATTCCCCATGATGGGCGTAGGCGGTATGTTACTCTCGATAGGTTTTCACCGTGAAATCGCGCGCTACATGGCAAAGGAGCACGCGCCCGTTATTAACGAGGCGGCAAAGGATATTTCTCCCGCAGTGAAAACGGTGGCTTCCGCGGTGAAAGACGGGCTTTCGAATGAGAACAAGCGCGTATGTTCTTGCGGAGCGGAAAACGATTCGGACAGCGTTTTTTGCAAATCGTGCGGGAAGCGGTTGGTGAGTACTTGTTCGGCTTGCGGCGCGGTCGTTCCGTCCGACGCGGAATACTGCCCCAAGTGCGGAAGTAAAATTTAAATTCACAAATTTTTCGTTCCGAAAAATTTTGTGAGCTACTATCCCTGTTGTTATCTCTATTTTACAGGAGCGTTGCACCCCGTCTATCAAAAGTCATTCAGCCGCAGGTGTGCGGCAAATTGTGTCCGCTACCGCAAAAGCGTGGTTTTGCTTCGCGCGCATGATTGTAACTTACTTATCCCTCGGATTAGGCTTATAAAAACAATATTATTAAGAGCGGTGCGCCGCTCTTTTTTGTTTGCGTATTGACAAAATATATATGATATTGTACAATGAGGAAAAGTCGAGCGCAAATCGTCTTTTTAAAAAATTGGATTTTATATTTACGGAGGGGATATGAAGGGTAGAAATTATATCAAATGCTTTTTTGCTCTTGTCATATGCAGTATGGTGTTATTCGTCTCCGCTTGCGTACCTCGTTTAGCGCCTCTTGAAGAAGGGACATATTTGGGGAAAGCGGAATGGGAAATTGAAAGTATGCCCTTCCCGAATATGAAATTAGTCTTTTCGGAAATCGACGAGGAAGCGTTTGACGAAGCCGAAGGATTAAACGTTGTAAATATCGTAGCTTCTTATGGGGAACAAAAATATTATTCTTTCAACCTGTACGTTTTTTTAAGGGAAGAGAACGATTTTGTTCAGATTGACGTCGTTGATTTAAAAAAAGAGGAAACAAAGTGGCTCTATCAAGGTGTAACGGCTGATTCGGCGAAGAACTATGGCATTATAAGTATTGAGTTTTGGGTCGCACCATACCAACCTATCCAATATTCTTGGTTTACAGTAACAATCAGAATGGAGGTTGATGAATCCGAAAAAACAATCGACGAGCCAAACGACATCCAAAAATATTGTTATTATGATTATAGGTTGATACAAAATTCGCATTCCCCTGAGGAAGTGACGTATTTGTGGGAAACGGCATTTTATATTGAAAACGTTCTCTTTTCGGATATGAAATTGGTTTTGACGGAAATCGATAAGAAAACGTTTGACGAAGCCGAAGGGGTAAACGTAATTTGCGATGAGGCATCGTCAAAACGTCTGAAATACTTTTCTTTTGAACTGTACGTGTTTATAGAAGAGGAGAATGATTTTTTCAAAATCGATATAATTGATTTTCGACAACCTAAGGGAACTCCGCAATATTGTTGCGAAACGGTTGATTCACAGGAAAGTTTTGGCATAACTAGTCTGATGTGGCATGGGTCTATAATTGATGTTGATATTAAGATTTCCGACGAGATGCCGTTCATGCACGGAACTTATTGGTTTAGCCCCATAATGGACAGTTAAAATATGACGAAAAAGTTACGTAATGGTTTTATTTAAAAGAGCGGTGCGCCGCTCTTTTTTGTTTGCCCGCACCAAAGCGTTGTGTGGTTTCATACAATGTGTATGGAGGTTCGCTTTGGGAAAATATTTCGGAACAGACGGTTTTCGCGGGCGGGCAAACGAGTCGCTCACCGCGATTCACGCATTTCGGGTAGGGCGCTTTCTCGGTCGTTACTTTTCGCGCGGAAGAAACGGCAGGGCGCGCATCGTCGTGGGCAAAGACACACGGCTGTCTTCCTATATGCTCGAATATGCGTTTACGGCAGGCGCAACAGCTTCGGGCGCGGACGTATATTTGCTCCACGTCACCACAACTCCTTCCGTCTCGTTCGTAACGCGGGCGGACGCCTTCGATTGCGGGATTATGATTTCCGCCAGCCATAACCCGTATACCGATAACGGCATCAAGCTTATCAACGGCGCGGGGGAGAAAATGGAGGAGAGCGTGCTCGAACTCGTGGAAAACTACCTCGACGGCGGAACGCTTCCGCTTGCCACGGGCGAGGAAATCGGGCGCACGATCGACTACGTTGCGGGGCGAAATCGCTATCTTGCATACTTGCTTTCCCTGCCGCGCAGTTCGTTCCGCGGGCTGAGAGTGGGGCTCGATTGCGCCAACGGGAGCGCTTGGGCAATTTCCAAAGCGGTGTTCGACGCACTCGGCGCGCAGGTGTTTGCAATCAACGCCAATCCCAACGGAAGCAATATCAACTCGGAGTGCGGTTCCACCTGTCCCGACGCATTGTGCGCGCTCGTAAAGGAGCATTCGCTCGATTGCGGGTTTGCGTTCGACGGCGACGCCGACCGCTGTATTTGCGTAGACGAGCGGGGCGAAATCGTAGACGGCGACGCGATATTGTACGCTTGTGCGCGCTATCTGCGTTCGCGCGGTGAGTTGGACGGAGACGGCATCGTTGCCACAGTGATGAGCAATTACGGCTTACTGCGTTCCTTGCAGGAGCAAGGCATTTCGGTAAAACTCACGGAAGTGGGCGACAAATTCGTTTACGACGAAATGGTGAAGAGCGGATTTTTGTTGGGCGGCGAGCAGTCGGGGCACATCATTTTCCGCAAATACGCCACGACGGGCGACGGCGTTCTTACCGCAATCAAAGTGGCGGAAGCGGCGCTGGAAAGCAAATGCCCGCTGTCTTGCCTGACGCGCGGGTTCAAACGGCTTGCGCAAAGCAAAGTCAACGTGCGGGTGGCGGATAAGAGCAAAACGCTTTCTTCTCCCGCAGTGCTATCCTGTCTTGCCGAGGCGGAAAAACGGCTTTCGGGGGGCAGGGTATTGCTTCGCGCTTCGGGCACGGAGCCGCTCATTCGCATTCTTGCCGAGGGGGAAAACCCAGCGGAATGCGAAGCGGTAACGGCGATGCTGAGAAACGCCGTAACTTCCGCCGCGGAAGAAATGTAAAAACGCATAACTTTTTTCAAAAACCGCTTGACAGCGGTTTTTCTTTGCGCTATAATGTAGGAAAAGTAAGAAAAGTTATACTATTCCAACAAAGAGGTGCAAGCAATGGAAGAGAAATTCCCGCAGGGGAAATTCATGACGACGGTGAAAATCGGCGAAAAGGGGCAAATCGTAATTCCCAAAGAGGCGCGCGAGCTGTTCGGTTTAAAGGCGGGCGACAACCTTATCCTCATGGCGGACAAGGGGCAGGGGATCGCTCTGCAACCGTTTGCCTATGCGGAAGCGTTTTGGAATGCCATTTCGGGCATGAAAAAGGAGAACGAATGACGGCGTTAAAACTTGAAAAACTCGGCAAGGAGTATCCCGCTTTCTCCCTAAAAGACGTAAGTTTTTGCGTGGAAGAGGGGCGCATTTGCGGGCTTGTGGGTGCAAACGGCGCGGGCAAGAGCACTACGATAAAGGGAATCGTCGGGCTGATTCCCACGAGCGGGAGTGCGGAAATTTTCGGGCTTCCCGCAAACGGAAACGAGGCGAAGCAACTGCTCGGGTATGCGGGCGGGGGATTTCGCTTTTATCCGCATAAGACGGTGGAAGCGCTTGCACGGGCAAC
>CAMWUS010000049.1 GCA_947177495.1 uncultured Clostridia bacterium | reverse complement strand
CTTTAATATTTTTCACGTTCGCCTTGCCGAGCTCGTAGCCCTTTTCGTAGGCGAACAGCAAATTCTTTTGTTTTACGCGATATTGGCTCATTTCGCCGAGCTCGGGTTCCAACCACAAATCGACGATGCCCGTACGCGAACGCCTTTTGCGTTGCGTGGCGCGGGTGTCCATAATGTCGATACAGCGAAGCATGGTATCTACGATATTTCCCGTTACCCGCTTTTGCATGAGATCGCCCAACACGTCTACGGCAACAATGACTTCCGCCCCCATTTTTTTGAGCTGTTTGGTGGGAACGCGTTCCAAAATCCCGCCGTCCACAAGGCACTGTTCTCCCTTGCGGAAGGGCGTAAACGCCCCCGGCATGGAGCTGGAAGCAATCATGGCATCCACCACGCTCCCCTCGGAGAGCGTCACCGTTTCCCCTGCATACAGGTCGGTTGCCACACAGCAAAAGGGAATGTCAAGCTCGTCGAACTGTTTCTCGCCGACAAGCTCGGTAAGCAAATTGTGCGCTTTATTTAAGCGGAACAGCCCGTTGGCGCGAATGGGCAAAGCGTTTATTGCGGCGATTTGGGACAACCGCAGTTTGAGCACGCGGTTCTTCATTTCAGACACGGGCACGCCCGCACAATAACAGCCGCCCACGATAGCGCCCATGGAACAGCCTGTAACGTAATCCGCCTTAATGCCCGCTTCTTCGAGCGCCTGTAAAAAACCAACGTGCGCCACGCCGCGCGCGGCGCCCGCACCGAGTGCAAGTCCTAACTTTTTACGCATATTCTACTCCCTCTCCCCATATTTTGTAACGTGACTTTAAAAAAGTTTTCTTATGTACTTGCCGCGGCGCCATTGCTTGTCGCCATGATATTATTCCTTTCTTCGCCCGTAAAATACGCAAATTGCGTGCGCGAGGGAATTTCGCTTTGGGCGGTGAGCGTGCTCCCCGTCACCTTTCCCTTTTTGCTCTTAACGGCGCTCTTTTCGCGCACCCGCCTCTACCGTGCCTGTTCGCGCGCGCTTACCCCTTACGCGAACGCGGTGTTCCGCGTTTCGGGCGCAGGCGGCTGTGCGGCGCTCCTTGCCCTCCTTTCGGGCTATCCCGTAGGCGCAAAAAACGTTTCCGAGCTGTACGAACAGGGTGCGATACGGCAGGAAGAGGTGTTTCGGCTTGCCTGCCTGAGTACGACGAGCGGTCCCATGTTCTTGGTGGGAACGGTGGGCGCCGTCATGTTCTCTTCGCCCGTTTACGGGTGGATACTTATGCTCTCGCATGTTTTGGGCGTACACCTTATCTGTATGCTGCTCCGCATTCGCAAACCGCCGCTTCCCAAGTGCGCCCCGCCGCCCCTATACGGCGACAAGGGAAACGCGCTCTTCGACGGACTGTATTCCTCCGTCATATCCATTCTATGCGCGGGGGGTGCCATTGCGGTATTTTTCGCGTTCGGGCAAATGGTGAGCGATATGCTCTTTTTCCTCCCGCTTGAAAAAACGGGGCTCGGCGTAATGCGCGGGCTCCTTGAAATGACCGCGGGCTGTGCCTTCCTCGCACAAAATCCCTCCCCGCTCCATCTTGCGCTGTGCGCCTTTCTCGTCACGTTCGGCGGGGCGTGCGTGCTTGTTCAGCAGCTCGCGTTTTTATCCGGCACGGGCGTGCGCGCCCTGCCCTTTTTACTCGTAAAGCTTGCGCAGGGTGCGCTCGCGGCGCTCCTCTGCTTTGCTCTTGCTTGTATCGTCTAACTTAATAATTGCCCAAAATGCGGAATTGCAGACAGTACTTGCGCGCTTTTTCCAACATTTCCTGTACCACGGGGTCGCTTCCGTCCCCTTCGAGTTCGATGAAAAAGCGGTATTCTCCGGGCACGTTTTTAATGGGACGGCTTTCAATGCGCGTCATGTTTTTGCCGTAGCTTGCAAAGATGCCCAAGAGGTGCACGAGCGAACCGGGTTCGTGCTTACACACCGCGCAAAAGAACAGCAATTTCCCGCTCATGCGCTCGCTTCCCCGCTTCACGACCTTGAAAAAGTGCGTGAAGTTTTTTGTTTCGTCGGCAATGTTCTCCGCCGAAAGTTCCACGCCCGCCGCCTGCACGTGCGAGCCCACAATGCCTGCGGAATGCTCGTCGAGCTTGGAAATGCTCTCCGCAGTGGACGAAGTAAAGATGCACTGCGCCGCAGGGAGCTTTTCCCGCAAAAACGCCGCGCATTGCCCGATTGCCTGTTCGTGGGAATATACTTTGGTAATGTCTTCTAAGCGCACCCCTTTTAAGGTTGCCAAGCGGTGGTCGATTCCGAGCACAAGCTCTTCTACGGCGAACACGTTCGCCTTTTCCAAGAGGTCGAGGTTTTGCAACACCCCGCCCTGAATGGTGTTTTCAATGGGAAGGACGGCGCAGTCCGTTTCTCCGTTCTCGCAGAGGTTTATCGCTTCCGCAAAGTTACGGCAGAGTACCACCTCGCCGTCTTCGCCCAAAAAGCGCTTCGCCGCCAACTCGGAATAACTTCCCGCAGGTCCCAAACAGCTTGCCCGCGCCACGTTATGCCTTCTCCGCAATGTCGAGAATAAGCCGCTCCGTATCCGCCCAACCGAGGCAGGGATCGGTAATCGACTTTCCGAATACGACGTCGTGCTGTTGGCAGCCCTCTTCGAGGAAGCTCTCGATCATGAAGCCTTTGACCGCGCGTTTGAAATCTTTATCGTACAAGCGGTTTTGCAAGACTTCTTCCACAATGCGGATTTGCTGATAAAAGCGTTTGCCCGAATTGGAATGGTTTGCGTCGATGACAACGGCGAGATTTTTCAGCTCGCTCATCTTGGAATATCCCTCGAAAATTTCCATGACCGTTTCGTAGTGGTAGTTGGGAATATCGTTTCCGTGATGGTCTACCCGTCCTCTCAAAACGGCGTGTGCGTACTCGTTTCCGTTGGTGGAAACCTGATATTCGTTATATTTGAATACCTGCGGGCTCTGCGAGGCGAAAATGGAATTGAGCAGTACCGGGATACTTCCACCCGTGGAATTCTTCACGCCGACGGGCACGTCGATGCCGCTCGAAACAAGGCGGTGAAGCTGGTTTTCGCTCGAACGCGCGCCCACAGCAACGTAGGTCAAAACGTCCTGAACGTAGTCGAAGTTTTCGGGATACAGCATTTCGTCCGCGGCGGAAAGTCCGCTTTGCTCGATCGCCGCAATGTGCAACGCGCGGATGGTTTGAATGCCCTTTAAAATATCCTCTTTGTTCTCGGGGTCAGGCTGAGAGAACATGCCCTTGTAGCCGACGCCCTTCGTGCGCGGCTTATTCGTATAAATGCGCGGCACCAAAACGAGCTTGTCCTTGACTTGCTCGTTGAGCTTGCCGAGCCGCCTTACGTACTCCAAAACGGGTGCGGATTCGTGCGCGGAGCACGGTCCTACCACCACGAGAAGTTTTTGCGAACGTCCCGCAATGACGTCTTTGCACAGCTCGTCGCGCTCGTGCTTGATTTTAACAAGCGATTTGGGCAGGGGTTGTTTTTCGATGATCTCTTCCGCACTCGGAATGCGGATTTGTTTTTCAAACATACTTATCCTCTATTGTTGATATATTCGTAGATAGCTTCGGGAACGTATTCACGATAGGGCTTCCCGAACGCCATACAATTTTTTACAAGGGTAGAACTGATATGCAGCTTGTCCTGTTCGGCGGGCAAATACACCTCGATAAGATTTTCGTCTAACCGCCTGCTCGCATAAAAGTCGGCAGTCTCGTAGTCGAAGTCCACGCTGTTGCGAATGCCCCGCACGTAAAAACGGGTATTCTCCTCTTCCAGCAAATCGACGATCGCCCCGTCCCACAGCCGCACCTTTACGCGCGGCTCTTTTTTGTAGAGCAACTCCAACATGGCAAGACGTTCCTGCGCCGAAAATTTGCACTGCTTGCTTCTGTTCTGCGCCACGGCAATCACTACTTCGTCGAAAATCGCGAGGCTCTTTTCCACCGTGTCGGCGTGCCCGACGGTAAAGGGGTCGAACGTTCCCGCAAAAATACACTTCTTCACTTTTTAACCTCTTCGCTCGCTTTGCTTGCCGCAAAAAAGCGCACCGTCGTCCGTCCGTAATTGCGCGTATCCACGCACTCGAACCCTGCGGAGGGGAACATGTCCCGCTCGCTCTCGAACACGATAAGCCCACCTTCCGACAGCAGTTTGCGCTCTTTTACGATTGCAAAGATTTCCCCTTCGCAATTCGCCTTATAGGGCGGATCGCAAAATATCAAATCGAATTTCCCCGAAACGCGTTTTAAGCATGCTTCGAAGCTCATACGGGTGACGGTTGCGTTCTCCCCGAGCGCGCGGAGATTTTTTTTGAGCACCGCAAGGCTTTCCTCGGAGATATCGTTGAATACCGCTTCCCGTGCGCCGCGTGAAAGGCACTCCAAGCCGAGCGCACCGCTTCCGCAAAACAAATCGAGCACGCGCGCGCCGATTATCTTTTGCGATAAAATTTGAAACAGCGATTCCTTTACTCTGTCCGCCGTGGGACGAATGTCCATTCCGCGAAAGGTTGCAAGCGTCCGTCCGCGGTACTTCCCCGCAATAATTCTCATTTTTTCTTCTTTTTACTCTTGTTCTTTGCCGCCTGCTGTTCTTCGAGCGCACGCGCCGCGGCACGCGCTTTGCGCGCCTCTTCCGTCTTTCTTGCGCGTTCTTCCGCTTCCCGCTTCTGTTCTTCGCGAATGCGTTCCACTTCCGCCTCCCGCGCCGCCTGTTCCTCTTTCTTGCGTCTTTGAAGGAATGCGCCCACGTAATAGAACACGGTTGTCACAATAATAGGCAAGAGCGCCATGAGCATACACCAAACGGGATTGACAACACTGCCCTCTACCACCAAACCGCCGCTCGCGAACCATACGGGCAAATACGCCCAAGCCGCGAACATGATGAAGAAAAAGCCTAGAATCGTGCGGTCGGCAAAAATGCCGATGAGGGAAAGCAGAATGACGGGCGCGCCGATGCACAGCCCAATCAAGCTCCCCTTCCAAAAACGGTATTCGCGCTCCACGTGGTGATCGCCGCCCGAAGGAATTCCGATGCGTTCGTTGCGCCTATGTAACTCGCCCGTAGCATAGGCGTCGTAGTGCATTTTGCCGTAATTGAAAGAAAGGTGCGCGTTAAACGCCGCCCCGCCCAAAACGCAGATGATAACGAGCGTGATAACGAGCCAAGGAGTTTTGATCAGGGCGCACAACAGCCCGATCATTCCCATGAATAAATACATGAGATAGGGCGTTACCGCGCGCCGCCAACACTCCCCCTGTATCCGCCAAAACAGCTGCTTTTTCGTCGGATGCGCATAATCTTTTTTCTTTTTCGGTGCTTCTTGTAACATATGTTCACCATTATACCCGTGTGTCGGGAAACTGTCAAGTTATTTGTGCTTCGCCCTATCTTGGCGGGCTTGTCCCATCAACGCAATTTGCCCTGCAAGGCAGATTGCAAATTTCAAAAAGTCTCAATCGTAAACGCGAACCGCACGCTTGCCCATTTGAATGAGCGCTTCGTATGCGATCGTGCTGTTGCGCTTGGCATATTCTTCGGCGTTCGATATCACGCATTTTTTGGTGCCGAAATCCGCGCGCCCTTCGCGCACGCAGGCGTCCATGCAGAGATTGCCTATCCCCAAACCGCCCGTGCGGAACGGTCCGTCGCCGTACCCGAGCCGCAGGGTATGTAATTTCTTGTACTGCTTCGTTGCGCTTCCGTAGCCCACGCCGCCGCCTATGAAGGTGCCCGACTGCGCGACCGTAGCCAAAAGGCGCATGGCGGGTTGAACGGCAAGCGTTCTCTCGAACCCCGCGGGCAAATACCCGTAAAGCGCGATTCCCACGCGCACGGCGTCGAACAATTCTCCGCCCGCAAGCACGCCGCCCGTTGCGGCAATATGCCGAATCGCATCGGGAAAATACTCCCGCACGATTTCAGAAGCTTCCGCAAACAGCGTTCTCTGCCGTTCGAGCGCATCGGCGTTTTGCGGCTCAAAGTAGTGAGAAAACACGCCCGTAATTTCCACGCCACTTTTTCTTGCCAAGCGGCAGATATGGCGCACGCGTTCGGGACGAAGCCCGAAACGGTTCATGCCCGTGTTGACGGCAAGATGCGCGCGTACGGGAAAATCCGCGCGGCTCCGCAGAATGAGATTGAGCGAAGCGAGCGAAGTGATTGCAAGCGTAAGATTATGCCCGGAGCCGAGCACGACTTCCTCGCTATTCAGCGGCGGGGTAAGTACGAGAATTTCTTCCGAGACGCCCGCGATTCTCAGTTCCGCCCCCTCGTAAACGGTGGCGACGGCAAAGCTCTCGGCAATGCCCGAAAGCGTGCGGGCGACTTCAACTGCGCCGTGCCCGTAACCGTCGTCCTTCACGACGGCGATAAGCGGTTTTTGCGCGAGCGCGCAAACGGCGATAGCGTTATTTTGAATGTTCTTGCGTGAAACGGCGGCTACGGGAACTTGCATATCCCCATTTTATGCCGCCGCTTAAAAATGTGATAATTTCGCTTTTACTGCTTGTAGACAAATCTTCTGCAATGCTCGCATTCGATAACGTTGCCGCCCGCGAGCTTGCCTTGCTGAGCAAGGGAGAAATCCATTCCGCAAATACAGCGGTCGTTGTTGAGCGGAACGAGGATGGGAAAAATTTTCTCCTTGCGCTTGGTCGCATACTTCTCCATGATATCGGCGGGAATGTTCTTGGCAATCTTCTTCAAATCCGCGTTGATTTTGCCAACCCCTTCCGCATGGGTACCTTTGAGCGCCTCGTACTTTTCCTTGTACTCCTTGTACTGCTTCTGCATGAGAATGGTCTGTTCTTTGAACTTCTTGTATTCTTCCGTGACGTTCTCCACGTCCGCGATCAGCTTATTCAGCTCGTTCTTCACGGCGCGAAGCTTATCGAGAAGCGCCTGCGCGTTCTTTTTGTAGAACGCGATATCGCCGCCGCCGTCTACCATTTCGTCGAGGTCGGAATATTCGTCGATTGCCTTTGCCGTGTCCTCGCATTGCGCCGCCAGGGAATCGCGCAGCGCCCGAAGCTCCGCCGCGCGCTTGTCCTGCGCGTCCAAACGCTCCTGCGCGGTCTTCATGAATTTACGCGCTTGGGCGTATTTCTTGTACTCCTCGCTTGCGGAAAGCTCCTGCTCGATTTTACGCAGTTCTCCGTCCGTTTTCTGATACTCCAATAATTCGTTGATAACCGACATAACTATACTCCTTCCTGTTTTTCTAATTTGATTATAACAACCGCTCGTCCGTGTAGAACGTGCATTTAACTCCCGCGTTCTTCGTCTTTTCGGCGAAATTTCCCATAAAGGTTTTAAACCCGTACAGCTCCGCCGAATAGTGCGGGAGAAGCACAACGTTTACGCCCTTTTCCACACACGCGGCAATGAGGTGGTGTTTGCCGTCCGAGCTGACGATTGTATCCGCGCCCTGTTTGATAGCAAAGTCCACGCTTCTATCGTCCATACCCGCGCCGCAAAAGCTTGCGATTTTATGTACGGGCTTGTTGCCGTATACGACAATGCGGTCGGTAAGAAATACGTCTTGAATACGTTTTACAAGCTCTTGGGTCGTGCTGTCCTTTGCGCGGTAAACCCGTCCGTATCCGCCGCCGCTGAGCTTGTCCATGAGCGCGTCTTCTTGCGTTCCGCCCAAACCGTGCATAAGGTTTTCGTCGATACCACACTTTGCCGCGTCCAAATTGAGATGGGCGGAAATGACGGAAATGCCGTTTTTCGCACAATCCAACAGGGGCGCGCATTTGCTCTCCGAAATGCAATACAGCGGATGGAAAATAGCGGGGTGGTGCGTAAAAATACAATTCGCGCCAATCTTTTTCGCTTCACTGACTGCGCCTTCCGAAAGGTCTAACGCAAACAAAACGCTTGTCACATCCTCGCCGCTATCGAGCTGAATGCCGCTGTTGTCGTGCATGCCGTACCGCTCGCAATATTCTTTGGAAAGCGCGAACGGCGCAAGCGAATCGGCAATTTCATAAATTTCTTTGAGTTTCATGCAATACCTCGTTTAGAAGCGATAACCGCTCGTCGTGTGCGGCTTTCGTTTCCGCACTCATCTTTTCGCGGGAATAGCCCGCTAGCTTTGTAATTTCTTCCTGCAAATATCCCGCAAACGCCTCGGTGGGATTTTTGAGATTATCCCGCCCGAACGCATATTCCAAGGGCGTGTAGCTGTCGCCGCCCTGTCCCTCTCCCGCGATGAGGTGATAGTACTTCCCCGCGCAAAAGGTGATGTCCGTTAAAATCTTCGCACCCTTCTCTACGAGATACCGCCGCAGTTTTTCGGCGTTCTTCATGGGTTGAAGCACGAAGTGCGCGGGAAGCTCTCCCCGC
>CAMWUS010000048.1 GCA_947177495.1 uncultured Clostridia bacterium | reverse complement strand
TCCGTTGTGCATTATCGCTCCGCGATTCTGATGCGGTTGGTGAAGTCTTGCGTGCACACGAAGATGACAAGCCCGCGCCCGTTGCGCCCGCGGCACCCGCGCGCGAAAGCTCGCGCGATCTGTTCCGCAGTGCGTTTTCCCGCCGCGAGGAAGCTCCCGCCGAGCCCGAGAGCAGAATTGCTCCCGTCGACGATTCGGCGAAGCAGGATGCGGAGGACGAAAGCCGTATTCGCCGCGCGTTCGACGAGCTTGACGACGCGCGCAATAAACGTGCGGAGCGTTTTAACGAAGAACCCATGCGTAACGTCGGGTTCGGCGATATGCCCGAACGCGGCTTTGCGAGAGAGGAGAAGGTAGAAGAACCCGAAGAGGAGCCCAAGCTCGAACTTCCCGAAGAAGAGCCCGACTATTCGGAGCCCGATTATACCGAGCCCGATTTCGACGCAGACGACGTGGACGAGCCGAGCTACGATACGCCCTCGTTCAGAGCGCCCGAGCGCGACATGCGTGAAGAGGCGTCCTATTCCGATTCCGACTTGTTTGATGACGACGATGACGACGAGGATTTCGCCGACTTCGAAGAAACTCCCCGTGCGGAAGAGGGCTTACGCGCCCCGCGCACGGTACACCGTACGCCTGCCGCGGAGCCCGTTCCCGATACGCCCGCGCCCACGCCCGTGCACCACGTTTATAAACAGTACGTTCATCCCGACATGAGCGTATTCAACGTATACGA
Source organism: uncultured Clostridia bacterium (assembly GCA_947177495.1). GTDB lineage: Bacteria > Bacillota > Clostridia > Christensenellales > Borkfalkiaceae > Gallimonas. Next base: position 7,924 of record CAMWUS010000048.1, on the reverse strand, counting down.
CGACGCGGTGAGCGTTTCCGAAGAGGAAATCGAGCGCAATTCCGCAATTATTAAAGATACGCTCGCAGGCTTCCATATCGATGCGGAAGTGGTAAAGGTGACGCCCGCTTCCTCGGTTACGCGTTACGACATCGACGTGCCCGCCAACGTTGCGGTGCGCACGGTTATGAAGCGCGACGAAGAAATCGCCATGCGGCTGCGCGCCCGCGACGGCGTTAACATCTATTCCAACTCCGAAATGGGGCTCATCTCCGTAGAAGTGCCCAACGCCGTGCGCGCCACGGTGGGTATCCGCTCCATTTTGCAGGCGGACGAATATTTGAACAGCAAGCCCAATTCGCTGATGTTCGTCTTGGGCAAGGACATCGAGGGGCGCAACGTGTGCGGCAATATCGCCAAAATGAAGCACCTGCTCGTTGCGGGTTCCACGGGTTCCGGTAAGAGCGTTTGCCTCAACGCCATGCTCATCAGCTTGATTTGCAAATATTCGCCCGAAGAGCTACGGCTCATTCTCGTAGACCCCAAAAAGGTCGAGTTCGAAATTTTCGACGGGCTGCCGCACCTCATGATCAACGAAATCATTTCCGACGCGCAAAAGACGATTAAAGCGCTCAATTGGGCAATTAAGGAAATGGAGCGCCGCTACGAAGCGTTCTCGGCAATGACGCGCAGCGGAAAGCTCGTGCGCAACCTCGACGAGTACAACGCCGCGTGCGTGGAAACGGGGGATGAGAAGCTTCCCAAAATCGTTATCGTCGTGGACGAGCTTGCAGACCTTATGTCGGTTGCAAAGAAAGACATCGAAGAACGCATTCAGCGCCTTGCGCAAAAGGCGCGGGCGGCGGGTATGCACTTGGTGCTCGCCACGCAGCGCCCTTCGGTAGACGTCATCACGGGCGTTATCAAAACCAACTTGCCCACGCGTATTGCGTTCCGCGTCGGCGCGGAAGTGGACAGCCGTACCATTCTCGACGAGTCGGGTGCGGAAAAACTGCTCGGCAACGGCGATATGCTCTACCATACCGACGTCATGTATAACTGCCTGCGTGTGCAGGGCGCGTACATCAGCTCCAAGGAAGTGGAGATGATTGTAAAGGATATCAAGGAACACAACGAGGCGTACTTCGACAACTCCGTCGCGGAATTTATCAACAAGAGCGAGCAGACGGACGAAGAGGGCGGCGAAGTACAGGGCGGCGGCGAAGTGGACGCGGTCTACATCAAGGCGCTCGGCATTGTCGTCAAGCTCGGCACGGCTTCCATTTCGCTCATTCAGCGCAAGTGCTCGGTGGGCTACAACCATGCGGGTAAAATCATCGAATGGATGGAGGCGATGAACTACATCTCGCCGTTCGAGGGCAAAGCCAAGCCGCGCACCGTGCTCATGACGCCCGAACAATTCGAAAACATTTACGGGAAACTCGACTGATATGCAAAAGATATTCGGTATGATTTCCCTCGGGTGCGATAAAAACCGTGTAGACGGCGAGCGCCTTTTGGGGGAAGTCAAACGGCACGGCTGCGAAATTACCGACGATATTTCGCGCGCGCAAATCCTCATTATAAATACCTGCGCTTTTTTAAACGCGGCGCGTGAAGAATCCATCAACGCCGTGTTGGAGAGCAACGGCTATCGTAACGGTGTTTTGGAAAAGATCGTCGTTACGGGTTGCCTTCCCGAAAAATTTATCGGCGAGCTCTTTCCCGCGCTTACGGAAGGTGACGTGTTCTTAGGTGTAAACGACGCAAGCGAGCTGTTCCCCGCATTGGAGCGTTCTTACAAAGAGGGGCGCGTGAACGCCGTGGGAACGGGTAACGGTTGTATGCCCGCCCGCGTGGTATCCACCGTTCCGCACCTTAAATATCTCAAAATCGCAGACGGGTGTTTTCGGCACTGTACCTATTGCTTAATTCCAAAAATCCGCGGGAAATATCATTCCTATCCGATAGAAGAGCTTGTCGCCGAGGCGGCGGGCTTAGGGGAAACGGAGGAGCTCGTGCTCGTCGCGCAGGATACTACCCGCTACGGTGAGGAGAGCGGAGCGAATAAGTTTTGCGAATTACTTAGAAAGCTCACCGCGCTTGAAAACATTCGTCATATCCGTATTTTATATTGCTATCCCGAAGCAATCACCGAAGAGCTGATTGCCGAAATTCGCGATAACCCTAAAATTATCAAGTATCTCGATATTCCGTTCCAACATTCGGAAACGCGTATTTTAAAGCTCATGGGCAGAATGGGCACGCGGGAAAGCTACTTAAATTTGCTTAAAAAGCTTCGAAAAGAAATAAAGGGGCTTGCCGTGCGCAGTACCTTTATGGCGGGGTTCCCTTCGGAAACGGAGGAAGAGCACGCCGCGCTTTGCGCCTTTTTGCAGGAAGCAAAATTGGAAAACTGCGGGTTCTTCGCCTATTCGCGTGAGCCCGATACGCCCGCTTACCGCATGAAAGGGCAGGTGCCCGCCCGCGTGAAAAATAAGCGGGTGCGCGAGCTGTATGGCGTGCAAAAGAATATTTCGCTTGAAAACCTCCAAAAATATGTGGGGGAAACACTCACCGTTTTATGCGACGGAATCGATTACGAAAACTCCTGTTTTGTGGGAAGAGCATATTTTCAGGCATACGAAATCGACGGAGTGGTGCGCTTCACGGCGCCCCGCGCCCAAACGGGCGGCTATTATTCCGTAACAATCGATAAAACCGACGGTTACGACCTGTTCGGACATTTATTGGAGGAGCTGTTATGAATTTACCTAATAAAATCACCTTAACGCGAATTTTTATGATTCCCGTTTTCGTAGTGGTTTTCTACCTCGGCGCATTGTCGCCTTGGTGCTATCTCGCATCGGCAGTTGTGTTCCTGCTTGCCGCGCTTACCGACGCGCTCGACGGACACATTGCCCGCAGCCGCAACCTCGTTACCAACTTGGGTAAATTTTTAGACCCGATTGCGGACAAGGTGCTTGTCTCCACGGCATTTATTATCTTGCTCACCAAACCGGTTGCGTTCCTTGTTTCTCCTTTTAACAAAGCGGGACTCATCGTGGCAGGCGTGTGCGTTGCCGTTATCTTGGCGCGCGAGCTCATCGTAAGCGGCTTCCGCATGATCGCGGCGGGGCGCAACCTCGTGTTGGCGGCGGATAAACTCGGAAAAATCAAGACGACGTTGCAGGACGTTTGCATTGCTTTCTTGCTCGTCTCCATGACCTTTTTAGTGCTTGGCGCGAGTGAACCCGAGCAGGGCATGTACACGGTAGGGCGTATTTTCTCCTATATCGGGCTTGCGGCGTTTGCGCTTTGCACGATCTTTACGGTAATTTCGGGCGTAAACTATATTGTAAAAAACAAACAGGTGCTTAAAGACGAAGGTTAATCTTCTATGAAATATGCAGGAATCGTTCTTCGGAACGTAAAAAATTCCATATCGACGGTAGACGGCACGGCGGTATTCGACGCGCTTCTTTCGGGCGGGGTATATCCCGACGAAATCGTCTATCTTCCCTATAACGCCCCTTCGGAGATCACGGCGGCGTATACCCGCTTGACTTTGGAGTGCGACGGGGTTTTCCTCGTGTGCGACAAGGTACTGCTCAGCTATTCCAAACAGTTCCTCGTCTCCTTGGTGGGGTATCAGTTTATAGAGGAATACCTGTTGGAAACGGAGCGGTGCCTGTTTGCCGTTCTTCCCGACGGCGAAGCGGGGGCGGAAGTCGTTCGCACCGAGCTGTTGCCGCGTATCGACAGGCGGCGCAAAAACAAATTCTCCCGCATGGTCGTCCGCACAATGGGCGCGCCTGCGGATAAAGTCAATCTTGCCATCAAGCACGCCAACGAAGTGGGCAGGGGCAAAATCGATTTGCACGCGAGCGAAAAGCACGGCGAAGTGCGCATCGAAGCAGTGTACGACAGCTTAACGCCCAAAATGGTGGCGGATGAAGTGATGCGCATTTTCGCAACCGAACTCGATCAGTATATTTACGCGCTCGACGATAAGACCATTGCCGAGCAGCTTGTGGAAGCGCTCAAATTGCACCGTATTCGTCTTTCCACGGCGGAGTCGTTTACGGGCGGCGGCGTAGGGCAGGCAATCGTAAAAGTGCCGGGAGCGAGCGCCGTATTTTACGAGGGCTTGAATACCTACGACAACGGTTCCAAACTCTCCCGTCTCGGCGTAAACGAATACACGCTCAAACAGAAGGGCGCGGTTTCCGACGAAGTCGCCTACGAAATGGCGGCGGGCTTGATTGCCGACGGAAATTGCGACATTTCCATTGCCACGACGGGCATCGCGGGACCGCAGTCCGACCGTTCGCAAAAACCCGTGGGGCTGTGCTATATCGCAGTCGGTACCAAGGAGCGCGTGCGTGTGTTCCGCTTCCAACTCTCGGGAGACAGAGAAAACATCACCCAAACGGCAATCAATCTCGCGTTGTTTTACGCTTACCGCGAGGTCATTAAAAAGTAAAAAAAGCAAGGAGCTATACATATGAACGAAGAAAAACTCAAAGCATTGGACGCGGTTCTCGCGCAAATCGAGAAATCGTACGGCAAGGGCGCTATCATGAAGTTGGGCGAAAACGCGGGGAATACCGATATCGACGTCATTCCCACGGGTTGCTTGGCGCTCGACTTGGCGCTTGGCGTAGGCGGACTTCCGCGCGGCAGAATGGTGGAAATTTACGGTCCCGAGTCCTCGGGTAAAACCACCGTTGCGCTTCACGCCGTTGCCCAAACGCAACAGCTCGGCGGTATCGCGGCATTCATCGACGCAGAGCACGCGCTCGACCCCGTGTATGCAAAACACCTCGGAGTCAATTTGGACGAGCTGTACGTTTCCCAGCCCGACACGGGCGAGCAGGCGCTCGATATCGTAGATGCGCTCGTGCGTTCTTCCGCTGTAGATATGATCGTGGTAGACTCCGTCGCCGCACTTACGCCCAAAGCGGAAATCGAGGGCGACATGGGCGAATCGCACGTAGGACTTCAAGCGCGCCTCATGAGCCAAGCGCTCAGAAAGCTTACGGGTATCGTCAATAAGAGCAAGACCTGCGTGGTATTCATCAACCAACTCCGCGAAAAAGTGGGCGTCATGTTCGGCAACCCCGAAGTTACCCCCGGCGGCAAGGCGCTTAAATTCTACGCTTCCGTTCGTATCGACGTAAGAAAGACGGATATTTTGAAGGACGCAGAGGGGGCGGCGGGTAACCGTACGCGCGCCAAGGTTGTTAAAAACAAGGTGGCGCCTCCTTTCCGTCAGGCGGAATTCGACATCATGTACGGCGAGGGCGTTTCGCAGGAAGGTTGCCTTATCGACCTCGGCGTTCAGTACGACGTTATCAAGAAGAGCGGCGCATGGTTCAGCTATAACGATAATAAAATCGCAAACGGCAGAGAGAAGATGCGCCAATTCTTAAAGGATAATCCCGAGCTTTCAAAGGAAATCGAAGCGAAGATTCGCGCGGCGGCAAAGGGCGCAAGCGTAGACGAAATCGCAGGCGCGGAAGAAGAGTAATTTTTTCGCCCGAAACGGGGAATACATGAAACACGGATTTATAAAAGCGGCGGCGGCAGCGCCCGATTTACGGGTGGGCGACCCCGCTTACAATGCGGATAAAATCATAGAAGCCATTCGCGCGCAGGCAGCTAAGGGAACGGAAGTACTCGTTTTTCCCGAGCTTTCTCTCTGCGGTTACACCTGCGGCGATTTGCTGTTGCAACCCCTGTTGAAAGAGGGGTGTTTAAACGCGCTCAAACGCATTGCGGAAGCTACGCAGGGCATCAAAATGCTCGTATTTGTGGGGCTTCCCTTCGAGTTGCGGGGCGGGAAAGTTTATAATTGCGCCGCCGCGATTTGTGACGGGGAAGTCAAGGGGATAATTCCCAAATCGAATATCCCCAATTATCGGGAGTTTTACGAACGCCGTTATTTCGTTCCCGCTCCCGAGGAAGGGGAATTCGTAACGCTGTGGGAAGACGAATCCGTGTATTTCGGGTGGGATTGCATTTTCACCGACGAAGAGCACGGCGTTTCCGTCGCGTGCGAGATTTGCGAAGATTTGTGGGTTCCGCAATCTCCGTGCTCCTTTCTTGCACCTACAAAGGCGCAAATTGTCGTCAATCTTTCGGCAAGCAACGAGACGGTGGGCAAGCACGATTACCGCCGTACCATCGTTTCGGCGCAGTCTGGCAAAAATATTTGCGGCTACGTTTATTGCAATGCAGGCATAGGCGAAAGCACGACGGACTGCGTATATGCGGGCAACCACATGATTTACGAAGACGGCTCGCGCCTTGCGGAAGCTCAGCCTTTTTCGGGCGAGCCCTGCGAAGCGGAAATCGACGTCGGATTTTTAAATTACGAGCGCAGTAGAAACAACGCGTTTCACGACGGTGCGGGCGAAGAATACAGCGAAATTCCCGTTTCTTTCGTCGGCGACGGGGAGCTTTCTTTGAGAAAAGTGCCCCGTATGCCTTTCGTTCCGTCGGAAGCGGATATGGGGGAGCGCGGAGAGCTCATTCATTCCATGAAGGAGCACGAGCTTGCGCGTCGGTTAAGGCATACGGGCGCAAAAACGGCGGTCATCGGCGTTTCGGGCGGGCTGGATTCCACGCTTGCCTTGCTCGTCACGGCGCGCGCGTTCGAGCTTTTAAACAAGCCCCGCGAAGACATCATCGCCGTTACCATGCCCGGCTTCGGCACAACGCTCAAAACCAAGAATAATTCCCTGTCGCTCATGCAGGCTATGGGGGCGACGGTTAAAACGGTAAATATCGCGCAGACGGTGTTAAAACACTTCCGTGACATCGGGCACGACCCCGAACAGCTCGACGCCACGTACGAGAACGCGCAGGCGCGTTACCGCACGATGGTACTAATGGACATTGCGGGCGAAACGGGCGGGCTCGTTATCGGCACGGGCGACATGAGCGAGCTTGCGCTCGGTTGGTGTACTTATAACGGCGACCATATGAGTATGTACGGTGTCAACGCGTCCATTCCCAAAACGCTTGTCAAATATCTCGTTTCCTATGAGGGGAAACGCCTTGGCGGGCGCATGGAAGTGGTGCTCAAAAGCGTTGTCAATACCGAAATTTCGCCCGAGCTTCTCCCGCCCGACGGGGAGGGGAACATTGCGCAAAAGACGGAGGACATTGTAGGGCCTTACGAATTGCACGATTTCTTCCTGTACAGAATGCTCCGTTGCGGCGACGCACCCGCGAAAATCTACGCGCTTGCGCGTTACGCGTTCGGCGACGACTATTCCGCCGCTACGGTGAAAAAGTGGTTGAAAGTCTTTTATAAGCGTTTCTTCTCGCAGCAGTTCAAGCGGTCGTGTTCGCCCGACGGTGTGAAGGTGGGTTCGGTCTCGCTTTCTCCGCGCGGAGATTGGCGTATGCCGTCCGACGCGTCTGCGGCTCTATGGCTTGAAGAAGTCGAAAAATTGTAATTTCAAATCCGTCCCTTGCGGGGCGGATTTTTGTTAAAACGGAATTTTCTTTAAAAATATTTTTTGTAAAATGCTCAGCAAAACGGGCTCGGCACTTGACATTCATTTTTGAATCCTGTATAATGAATATGACTTCGTGTTTTCCGAAGAGGAAACCAAGCAAAACAATAACCAAGGAGGCTGATTTATGACATATTTCAACAGCCTGCTCCTTGCGGTCGATACCTGGATGGTCATTGTATTTCCCTTGCTCGCGCTTGTCGTAGGCGCAGGGGCAGCGGCTTTTCTGGTATGGTATCTAAAAGATAAGAATTCCAAAAAGAAATCGGCAAACAAGCTCGACGAAACGTCGAAACGAGTGGAAGAAATGCTTGAAGCCGCACGGGCGGAAAGCAAACAGCTGAAAAAGGAAGCTATTTTAGAGGCTAAGGAACAGGAAATCAAACGCAGAAACGAGTTCGAACAGGAGATGAAGG
>CAMWUS010000047.1 GCA_947177495.1 uncultured Clostridia bacterium | reverse complement strand
AAAGAGCTTCCCCGTTTTAATGTTGCTCGGCTTTGTGTTTGCAATGGTGGGGGATATCGTCATTTACAATACCGCCCAGCTTTGGTTTATTTCGGGTGCGGCGCTCTTTGCAATCGGGCATATTTTCTACGTGGCGGCATATTTCGCTTTGTACGGCTTCCGCCTTGTCGATTTGCTCGCTTCGGCTTGCATCTTCGTGCCGTCGGCACTGTTTATTACGCTTGCGCCCATCTTCGATTTCGGCGGCGTGCTCATGGAAATCGTCTGCGTGGTTTATGCGCTTATTCTTTCCTGCATGGTCGGCAAAGCGCTTTCCAACCTCGGCAAGAAAACGGCGCTCAGCGCTCTCATTGCGGTGGGGAGCATTTTGTTCTACACGTCCGACTTCATGTTGCTGCTCAACATGTTCGGCTCCATTCGCACCATACCGCGCATACTCTGCCTTGTCACCTACTATCCCGCGCAGTTTCTGCTCGCGTTTTCGCTTGTTTTGTTTTCGGAGAAAGGGGTGAACTTCTTCAAACGGCTGTACTGCCGTACCTTCCAAACGGTGCTGAAAATCATGCTCCCGTTCTTGCCTTATAAAAATCCGAAAATCATCGATAAAATCGCGGATATTCCCGCGGCGGTAAAAGAGAACGGGAAAACGCACCCGCTCATTGTAACCGATAAAACCCTGCACGGATTGGGCATCGTTACGCCTTTAGAAACCGCGTTGAAGGACGCGGGCATCGCGTATTCCGTTTACGACGGCGTGGTGGCGAACCCCACGACGGACAACGTAGACGAGGCGCTGAATATTTATCGGCAGGAGGGCTGCGACTGCCTCATCGGGTTTGGCGGCGGCTCGCCGATGGATTGCGCTAAGTGCGTCGGCGCGCTTCTCGCCCGCCCCAACAAAACGCCCAATGCGCTCAGCGGCATTTTAAAAGTGCACAAAAAAATTCCGCTTCTCATTGCCGTTCCCACGACGGCGGGCACGGGGAGCGAAACGACGCTTGCGGCGGTCATCGTCGACAGCGCCACGCACCACAAATACGCAATCAACGACTTCCCGCTAATTCCTTCCTACGCCGTGCTCGACGAGGAAGTGTGCGCAACTTTGCCTAAGCATATCATTTCCACAACGGGAATGGACGCGCTCACGCACGCGGTCGAAGCTTTTATAGGCAGGGGTGGAAACGCGTCCACGCGCAAAGACGCGCTCGACGCCGCAAAGCTGATTTTCGAGAATATCGAAAAGTCTTACGCGGGCGACAGGGAAGCGGCAAAGCAAATGCTCCTTGCTTCCCACAAAGCGGGCAGGGCGTTCTCCAAAGCCTACGTGGGCAACGTTCACGCACTTGCGCACCCGCTCGGCGGGAAGTACAACATTCCCCACGGACTTGCCAATGCCGTCATTTTGCCCATCGTGTTGCGGGAATACGGCAAAGCAGTCTACAAAAAGCTTTGGAAAATTGCGCTGTATTGCGGGCTGATCGATAGCAATACGCCCAAAAAGCAGGGCGCGGAGAAGCTGATTAAGGCAATCGAAAAACTCAACGAGGGCTTCGGCATCGGAAAAACGTTCGCGCAAATTCGCCGCGGCGACATTGTGGAAATGGCGGCATATGCGGAAAAGGAAGCCAACCCGCTCTATCCCGTTCCCGTAATTTGGAGCAGGGAGAAGTTCGAGGAAATGTACGAAAAGCTGCGCGGGGAAAACGTGGACGAGGAGGATATTCCCACCATCGTCGACCGTCAAAGAGCATACTTTGCAAGCGGAGCGACGCTCAGCGTAAAACACCGTTTGCGCAGATTAAAGGCGCTGTATGCGGCAATCAAACACAATTTGCCCGCCCTGCACGCAGGCATTAAAAAGGACTTGGGCAAGAGCGAAACGGAGAGTTACATGTGCGAAACGGGCTTGGCGATGAGCGAGCTTTCGTACATGATAAAGCGCCTCAAAAAGTTCGCCAAACCCGTCAAGGTGCCCACGCCGCTCTCGCAGATGCCGTCCCGCAGTTACCGCTTGCCGTCGCCGCATGGAACGGTGCTTATCATGAACCCTTGGAATTATCCGTTCCTGCTCTCCGTCGATCCGCTGATCGACGCGATTGCGGCGGGCAATACCGTCGTGTTGAAATTGAGCTCCTATTCGCCGAATACTAACGTTGCCATCAAAGAGGTGATAGACAGTGTGTTCCCGCCCGAATACGTCACCGTACTGTTCGGCGGTGCGCAGGTGAATACGCAGCTCATGCAAACGAAGTTCGACTATATCTTCTTTACGGGAAGCAAGCGGGTAGGCAAGCTCGTGTACGAGAACGCGGCGCAAAATTTAACGCCCGTCACGTTGGAGCTTGGCGGCAAGAGCCCCTGCATTGTAGACGAAACGGCAAATATCAAGCTTGCGGCAAAGCGCATCGTTTGGGGGAAATTCCTCAACCTCGGGCAGACCTGCGTCGCACCCGATTACATATACTGTGCGAGGAGCATTCACGATAAGTTGATTGCGGAGCTTAAAAAGCAAATAAAAGAACAGTTCGGGGACGACCCGCTTACCAATCCCGCATACGGCAAGATGATCAACGAAAAGCACTTCAACCGTGTTTCTGCGCTCATTGATCCCGCCAAAGTCGTTTGCGGTGGAAAGACGGACGCGCAAACGCTGAAAATCGAACCTACGGTTTTGGACGGGGTCACGCACGAAGACGCGGTGATGCAGGAAGAAATTTTCGGACCCGTCTTGCCCGTGCTCTGCTACGAGCAGGAAGGGGAAGTAGTGGATTACATCGTATCGCACGACGCACCCTTGGCGCTGTACCTGTTCTCGTCCGACAAAAAGCGTATCAAACGGTTTACGAACGAAATCGGGTTCGGCGGCGGTTGTGTGAACGACGTCGTTATCCACCTCGCTACGCCCTATATGCCGTTCGGCGGTTTCGGCGCAAGCGGACTTGGCGGCTATCACGGCAAAGCGGGCTTCGAAGCGTTCAGCCATTACAAGAGCATTGTCAGTAAGTCTACGCTCATCGACTTGCCCATGCGCTATCAGCCTTACCGCAAAATCAACGAGGCACTCATTCGAAAATTTCTCCATTGACGATTGAAAATACCGTGTAGAATAAGCGGAGCGAAGTGTATAACTTTGCTCCGCTTTTCATAAAATCTCTTGTTTATACATAATTTCGCGTATATTATGAATAATAATAAATATTTCCCGATTGTATATATACATTTATACGCACGGCGTGCAAATCGCTTGACGGGAATTGCGCAAATATGATAACATATACGAAAACACATGCGTAAGATTGGTTAATTACGCTTTCTTGTGAGGACCTATGAAAAGACGTGTTTCGATCATTATTATGGCGATTTTAATGGCGCTGGGACTGACGGCGCTGTTTACGGCGTGCGACGACGACCTTGTGGAGCAGGGCGATTACAGCGTAACGGTGCTTACTCCCGACGAGGAGCCTGTAAGCGGCGTTAACGTTTCTTGGATGAACGGCACGACCGCGGCGGGCACTGCGACGACGGGTGAAGACGGCAAAGCAACGGCGAAGCTTGCCTTGGGCACTTATACGGTCACGCTTGAAAATTACGGCGACGCATACGAATATACTTCGGTATCCGTCGGTTCTTCCATGCGCAGCGTGGAAATTGCGCTTTCCGTAAAACGGGTAAACTATACGGTAACGGTTACCGATAAAGACGGCGCACCCGCCGAGGGCGTTTCCGTAACCTGGTCGGACGACGAGGGGACTGCGGGCACGGCAAAGACGGACGCAAACGGCGCAGCCGCTTGCGAGCTTGATTACGGCGAATATTCCGTAACGCTTTCCGACCTTCCCGAAGAAAACCTTTACGACGGCGCGAAAACGGCGGACGGCAAGAATCCTTCCGTCACCTTTGCGTTGCACGGTGGTTCGGCGGTTAAGTACAGTGTCACCGTGCGCAGCGAGGGCGGGTTGCTCTTCACCAACCAAATCGTAAACGTTTACAGCGGCAGCACGCGCATTGCGTCCGGCAATACCGACGACGACGGCGTGTACACGTTCTCCGCCGCGCCCGATACCTATACGGTAAACACGGCAAGACTTCTCGACGGTTATACCTTCGAGCCCATTACGCTCACCGCGGAATCCCGCAACGGCGAGCTCATATTGCATTCCGCAGTCATCGATATTCCCTCAGACGATATCACTTACGTCATGGGCGACATTATCCATAACTATTCGTTTACCACGCCTTATCAAATCAACGGCGCTTTTTGGAGCAGTACGGTTGCGGATATTCTCAAAAACAAAGAAGCGCTCATTATCAACAACTGGGGTACCAACTGCTCTTGGTGCGTGACGGAAATGCCCGCCATGCAGGAAGTGTACGAAAAGTACGGCGATAAAATCGAAATCGTAGCGGTAAGTAACTACGTTCCCTACGATACCGACGCGGCGATTATCAACCACCAAGCGAGCACGGGCTATACTTTCCCCATGATGCGGGACTTGAACGGGCTTGCCGCGAAATTCAGCGTAAGCGCTTGGCCCACGACGATTGTGGTCGACAGATACGGCGCAGTCGCGCGTATCGAAGTCGGCGCGGTCACGAGCGTAGAAGCGTGGGAACGCATGATTACAAAATATATCGGGGACGATTACGTTCAGACGTTTATCCCCGGCACGCAGGTCAGCGACTCCATTAACGGCGAAGTCGCAAAGCCCGATATCGAGCTTCCCGAAGATCACTACGAGAAAATTGCGGAAACGCTCCACGATACGGATACCTTCCCCAAGGGCACCACGGTCACTTGGCGCGGCGAAACGGAATATGAGTACGCTTGGCCGTTCATCATCGGCACGGCTGAAAACGTATCGCCCGATGAAGAAGTCGTGTATTCGTCGAACGCGGGCAAACCCAACACGATGGCGATCATGTACGCTACGGTAAACGTAGAGGCGGGCAAGGTGTTCACCTTCGATTACTATGCGGAAACGGAAAAATCCGACGTCTTCTACATGCTTTGGGACGGCAGAATTATATTCACCGTGTCCGGCAATTCCAACGGTTGGCAGACCTGCCATTTGTATTCCGAAATCACGGACGGCGAGCACACGCTTGCTATCACCTATATGAAGGACAGCAGCGGCAACGGCGGCAAGGATACCGTGTATCTGCGGAACGTGCGCTTCGTCGATATCTCAACGGTCACCGAATCGACGGATATGCTCCGCTCGGCGGTTTACGGCACGCCCGAAACAGGCTCTTCCCATTTCCCTTACTATGCGAACGCCGCGCTTGCAAGCGACGGATACTATCACGTAGACCTTGCCAAGCTGCAAAATCCTCAGCTCGCAGGAAACGACGAAAGCCCGCTTCTGCTTGCAAACTTGCTCAACGTAACGCCTTGGTCGAACAATTACAGTATCGCCCAACTCGTTCTCGGCATCGACGAAAGAACGAACGACTATATGTATTCGTGCGAATTCGAAATCAACGGCGTGAAGCGCGACTACCGCAACGACCTTATCGGGTATTTGTCGGCGGCTACTTGGTCGGACGTTCCCGACTATGCGCCCGTAGACGCGTTCCTGCACGATTTGCTCGTGGCGTTCATGAAGAACGTAAGCGGCTCGAAATCGCACGCGAACGAGTGGTTGGAAGTTTGCTGCTTCTATTCGCATTACGGCGACGGCAAGCCCGTGGGCAATCCCATTATCGGGCTTATGAAGGGCACCGCAATTCCCGTAGGAGAGGGCACGTATACGGCAGACCTTACGCGCAATATGCAGCCGTTCCCTTGCATGATTTATACGTTCACGCCTTCGGAGAGCGCGGTATATAAGATTGAATCGCTCATTCCCGCGAACCTTTCCTCGCAGTACGCCGCGCAAATGTGGTTCTACGACGACGCGACCGATGCGGATCACCCGCTTGTATACGGCGGCGAGCACATTTCGTTCGACGGTTTGAACGAGCACAACTTCGAAGTATACCGTTACCTGCAAGCGGGGCACAAGTACTATATCGAGCTTGCATTCGATATGCAGGAGTCGGGCACGTACGATTTCAAGATTACTAAAATCGGTGAGTCGTTCACACAGCTCGTGAAATGTTCGGCAGACACCTACAACATGGTGCTCGACGAAGAGGGCAATTTCACCGGTGCAATTTATCTTGCCGGCGCAATCAATTACAAGAAGGACGCCGACGGCTACTATCACGCGGTCAATCGCGACGGCACCATGGGCGACTACATTTATTTGGACGTGCTCGGCGTGTCTACGGGTGCAGTCGGAGGCGTGCCGCTTAACAGGCTTGTCGATAAATTCGTCCTCGATCCCAAAGACTTTACGGAGCTCGATTATAAGATGTTCGATTTCCGTTATACCACCGTATACTACGAGCACACCGATGAGAACGGCAACGAAATCGTAGATTACGATCCCAAGGTCGACATCACGCAATACGACGAAAAATATATTGATTATACCGATATATTAAAGGGCTATTTCGAATCCGTGCCTACGGATGGCGAATACAAAGGGCTCATCAAGGTAAATCAGGAGCTTGTGGATATTTTGACGTTGTTCTTCGAATTGCGCTTGAACGGCATTTGGGACGGACAGGTAGAGCAAGCGCTCGAAAACGAGTGGTTGAGATTCTGCTGGTACAACAGAACCTACAACGAAGTAAATCCCTGATAACTGTACAAAGAAGATTTTTTTGGAGATAGAAAGATGACCAAATTACGTAAGAGATTATTGCAAACTTTTGTGATTGCGCTCTGCATATCGTTGTTTGCGTGCCTGTTTGCCGCTTGCGGCGACAATACGCCCGACGACAATGCGGTAACCTATACCGTAACCGTAATGAAAGATGCGGAAACGCCCGCGAGCAACGTTTCGGTACAGATCCGCAAGGGCGGCGCGACGTTTGAAAGAGTAAACACCAACGCACAAGGAAGAGCGGAGTTCGATCTCGTGCCCGACAGCTACGAGGTCGTGCTCTCCAAGCTTCCCGCGCATTACACCGTTCCCCAAAGCGCGTCGCTTACGCTTACGAGCGACAACCGCGCGATTACCGTCACGCTTGAAAAGAGCTTCGTTTATACGGTAAAGCTTGTCAATCCCGACGGAACGCCTTTCTATGCAGAAGGCGTTATGGTGGGTATTTGTACCTTTGGGGACAACTGTAAAACGCCCGTTGTGCTGGGCGAAGACGGCGTTGCGGAAATCGAAGAAGACCCCGACAATTACCACGTTCAGATTCTCGAGCTTCCCGTAGGATACGACTATCCACACGACGAGCACGGCTATTATACGGGTGAGGACAATACCTTTTCGGCAACCGATACGGAAATGACGATCACCATTATTTCGGCTACTTCGGTCACTTCCGTGTCTCCCATGATGGATACGGAAAAAAAAACCTCTTCTGAGAGTTTGCCCGCCTACGATGCAGCCGCTCAGCGCTTCGTTTCCTACAAGCACACCAAGGAACTGAAAGCAAACGAAATCGCGTACTACTGCATTGATGCGGAAATTTCGGGCAGATACGACTTTTACACCAAGGGGAGTAACCTCTTTCTGTCAAACGGGACGGAGTTCGTTGTAGGGGAAGCGGGCAATTATATGCCGCAAACGCTCGTCTGCGAAGCGGGCAAGCCCTATTATTTTAAGGCAATCAATCACGGCAGTAGCACCGTTACGGCGGAATTTGTCGTTACCGCTCCTTTCTCTTCGTATATCGAACAAAGAGGGAAGGGCGCCGTGTTGGAAGTGACCGTCGGGAAAGAGGACACTAACGCAATCATCGCGTTCGAAGCCACCGAAGCGGGCGTTTACACCGTCAGCGTTGAGGGCGATACGCGCACGGCGATTGCAACTTCTCGGGCTACGCCGAACGAGTTTGTAGAAACGGCTCCCGCCGATAGCGCATATACCGCAAACGCTTCCGCTACTTTCGTTGCGTATACGAGCGCGGTGCAGAGCAAGGGGCAAACGCATATCGCCATCACGGCAAAGGCGAATAGCTATCCCGCCAAGCTCAACGTGAAAATCGACAAAACGACGGCGATTGCCGACACCTATACCACCGTTGAAGTAGAAGAAAAGCTTACCCAATATATCAAGCCTGCAGGACAAGAGCTTCAAGGCGTATCCATGGACGGAACGGCGAAGCTCGTGTATAATGCAGCGGATAAGTACTACCACTTGGGTACGGTAAGTGGGCCCGTGGTCGTCGTGAATATTACGGGCGCGCTCGATACGAACAGATTCGAAGCGGGTTGCGCGTTGGCGTATATGGAGCTTGTAAACAGCTACCTTGCGACGTATAAGTTTGTGACCAGACAGGAGTTCGGCGAAACCACGCTCGACTATACGGTATTTTTGCGCGGATTTGACGAGTACAATTATACGAACGGCACGCACGGTCCCGTCGCTTCCATTCCTACGGAAATCACCGCGCAAACGTATTACGCGAAGTACGTGAACGAGGACGGCGTTTATCCGCTGACCGAGGAGTTAAAAGCTTTCCTCGAAAAGTTTAGCGAAGTCAACGCTACCGCATTTTCTTGGCAAATTCCAACGGGCGTAAAAGCGGAAAATATGTGGCTGTTCCCTTGCTACTACTATGTTGAAGCGACGCAAGCCGACCCCATTGTAGGAGAATATAAGTTCGTTTCGCTTACCGAAGAGGGCAAGACCTACTCCGTCGG
>CAMWUS010000046.1 GCA_947177495.1 uncultured Clostridia bacterium | reverse complement strand
AGCAAATATTTTACTTCCGTTAATTCCAACACAGTTATTGATTGCAAAGAGGAATTTTTCGGCACAAGGGTGGAATGTAGAAGTTGTAATAAATATTCCCCGACTACCGCCTTTTGCATTTAGCGCGCCGTAAAATTCGCGAACTTCTTTTTCGGTAATCTGTATATTTTTACGGCACTTCGCCTGTATCATAATATGTTCTGTAAATCCGAGTTCTTCGATAGTATCTATTATTACGTCTATACCGCCGTCATTTGCTCCGCCTATGACGTCGCAATTAAGGACATCTCTGCCTGTAATAATGAAATATTTTTCAAGCAAATTTGAAACGAATCTTTCAAAAAAATCTCCACCACAGTTGCATAACCGTTCTAAAAACAATTTTTCAAAAGTTTCTTCCGCAACAGGTTGTTTGGGATAGACTTTCTTTTCTACTTGCACCGCTAACGAGTATTTTCCGTCCTCTAAAAGTATTTTGTTCGCGGTTATAAGGCTGTTTAATAAATTCCCCGCCAATCCCTTTAAAGCGTTATCATCACTAACGGTTTTTGTTTTATCGGTTTTAAAATGCTGCTGAAGAGCGGAGTATAAATCTTTTTTCGTGTAGGGCTTTTTCTTTAAAAGGTTTAATATTGCGCTTTTGCATTGGTCTTCTTTAACAACAATCGCTTTTTCTTTAATTAACGAATACTTACCGTTTTCATTTTTTATATCGCCGTTGGAGCTCATATCGTTTAAAGCCGAACCTGCGTAACTACGAATATTGTTGCATTTTGAGTTGCCGGCTTTGTTTTGTTTTTCTTTATCGGAAAATCCGAAAATATCTAAAACACCCTCAATAATCTCTTTGCGTGTTGCCGATTTGTGAGAAGAAAGGTAGTCTGATACGGCTGCTATAACCTTTGCCTTATCGTTACTTGTAATCGCCATGATATTCCTCAATTTGTATGTTTATATTTCACTATATTTATATTTTATCATAGTAAAACATTTTTTTCAAGCACATTTGATAAAAAATTGAATTTAAAACCGATATGCGTTTAATCCTAAATTGGCGGATACCGAATAGCACTATTTACTTTTGAGCAGTCAGTTGGGTGCGGTAGGCAAGCGGTGTGATGCCGCATTCCTTTTTGAAGAAGCGGGAAAAATTGTGCGGGTTTTCGAAGTTGAGATAATAAGCGACTTCCGCCACGGTGTAGTTGGTGTCGGCAAGCAGGCGTTTCGCTTCGTTGAGTCGTTCGCTCACAAGATAGCGTTTGAGGGGAATCCCCGTTGCCTTATGGAATGCCGTGGAAAGGTATTTTTCGTGATAGCCGAGCTCTTTTGCAAGCGCGTCTACGCGTACGTCGGAAAAACGGTGCCACTGCACGAAGCTCTTTACTTTGTCCGCAATATTGTTGCGGGTGCGTTCTTCCTGCGTCGCTTCCGCCGAGGCGAGCTCTAATAAGAGCGCCGTTGCGATATAGCGGGAAAAGGGACCGCGGTGGTCGCGCTCTTCGCCCCGAAAGAACGCGTTTGCAAGCGAGGTAAGCGTTTCCGCATTGGTAAACCGCCCGTGCGCGGGCATCGTAAGCGTGTGGTTCACCGATTCCGCTCGAAAGTGCAGCCAATAAAAACGGCAACGGCATTCCCGCGTGCCGTGCTGAAAACGGGTGGGGGACATAATCAGGTATTCCCCCGCGTGAATTTCGTATTCTTCCCGTTCGTCCGCAATCCAAAGCGTGCCTTCGGTGACGATCATGAGTTCGTATTCGTATAGCGTGCGGGTGAGGTGCTTCCACCCTTTGTCGGGAGAGATGAATTCCCCGAACCATAATATTTCTACGGGTTTTTCCAAATTGAAATGTAACATATCTTACCTTTTGATACTCCCGTCTTTCCGAATGAGATTGCTTTCTTTTCCCTATATATTATAATGATTGTAGCATATTCGGGCATAAAATGCAAGTCCGAAACGAAAAAAGCAAACTTGGGGGAGAAAATGAAGGGCAGTAAAGCGAAGAAGCGGTTACTTTTTGTACTATGCACGGCGCTCAGCGCGTGTACCCTGCTCGGCACGTTTACTGCGTGCGGTGGCAATAACGGAGGGAATGAGGTGAACGAAAATACGTACAACGGACAGCAGTCACAAATAAAAGATGCAAAAGCGGTTTCCTTTACCGATATCGGCGACGTGAAAATCGACGACGCGTACGCCGTAAACGGCATGCAAAAGGAAGTGGAGTATCTTTTAAAGCTCAACGAGGATAAACTGCTTTACTATTTCTATAAAAACGCCAAGCTCGAGGCTTTCGAGAGCTCCGCTTACGGCGGCGGTTGGGAGGGCGCGCTCATCGGCGGGCATACGCTCGGGCACTACCTCACTGCGCTTGCGCAGGCGTATGCCAATGCCAACACTTCGGCTACCGATAAGACTGCATTGCTTGCCAAAATGAATTATATCGTTTCCGCATTAAAGGATTGCCAAGACAACGCCGTGACTGCGGGCGCGAAAGAGGGCTTTATTTGGGGCGCGGCACCTGCGGGCGCAAACCGCAACAATCCCGAGGCGCAGTTCGACTTCGTGGAAAAGGGCAGAGCGAACATAGTCAGCGAGGCGTGGGTGCCCTGGTACACCATGCACAAAATTATCGCGGGACTTTTAGACGTGACCGTTTATACGGAAGGAACGGTATCCGAGACGGCGAAAACGGTGGTTACCGCGCTTGGCGATTGGGTGTATAACCGCGTAAGCGGGTGGAGCGCTTCTACTCAACGCACGGTACTCGGCATCGAGTACGGCGGCATGAACGACTGTATGTACAATCTCTATGCGCTCACGGGAGAGGAGAAATACGCCGTTGCGGCGCATAAGTTCGACGAGGATACTTTGTTTTCCTTTGTGCGCAGTGCGCCTGAGAATTATCTCAACGGCTTGCACGCGAATACGACCATTCCCAAAATCATCGGTGCGCTCAACCGCTACGTCACTTGCAACGGGAAACAAATCGAGGGCAACACGGTGGACGCCGAAATCTACCTCGAGGCCGCGGAGGATTTTTGGCAGTACGTTATCGACCACCACACCTATGTGACGGGCGGCAACTCCGAGTGGGAGCACTTCGGCATGGACGACGTGCTTGACAAGGAGCGCACCAACGCGAACTGCGAAACGTGCAACACCTATAACATGCTTAAACTGTCGCGTACGTTGTTCACCATTACGGGCGACAAAAAATATCTCGACTATTACGAGAACACCTACTATAACGCGATTTGGTCGTCGCAGAATCCCGAGACGGGCATGACGACTTATTTCCAACCCATGGCGACGGGTTACTTTAAAGTGTACTCGAGCGAGGAGAACCATTTCTGGTGCTGCACGGGCAGCGGTATGGAAAGCTTCAGTAAGCTCGGCGACAGCATCTACTACGACGCAGGCAACGCGACTTACGTTTCGCTGTATCTCTCTTCCGAATATACGGGCGAAAACGTATCGCTCAAACAGACAGCCGATTTGGAGCATTCCGACAGCGTGAAAATCGAAGTGACGGCGGGCGAAACGGTGCTTCGTCTGCGCCGCCCTTATTGGTCGGAAAGCTTTGGCGTTACACTCAACGGAAATGCGGTCACGATAACGGGCAAGGAAGCGTTTGTTTCCGTAGACGTAAAAGAGGGCGACACGGTGAATGTAGCGCTCAAAAAGACGGCGCGGGCGTACGGGCTTCCCGACGGGACGGACGCGTACGCGCTGATGTACGGACCTTTCGTGCTTTCCGCGGAGCTCGGCACAGACGACATGACCACCACGACGACGGGCGTCAACGTTTCTATCCCCGCGCGCGCCATAGGGAATACCACTTATTCGGTTGCCGCAAAAGACCTGGATAGCTATATGGCGGAAATTAACGAGCATTTGCAGGTAGGCGAAAACGGCAAGTTCACGCTCGCATGCGGAAACGGTACGCTTACCTATTCCTATCACTTCCGTCAGTATACGCAGCGTTACGGCATTTACATGAAGTTTGCTTTGGGCGAAGTGACGGAAGAGAAGCCCGAGTTTGAATGGACGCGGCAGGACACCGTGCAACCGGGATACGGTCAGTACGAAAACGACGCTCTGCACAATATGCAGGAAACGAACACGGTAGGCGCGACGAATATTGCCGACGTGGGCACGTACCGCTATGCCGAAGCAAACGGGTCGTTCACTTACCGCTTTATCGTGAACAAGACCGAGCGCAACCGCATTGTACTCACGCTCTTAAAAGAGGACAACGGCAAAACGCTGCTTATAAAAACGGGGGACACCGTGCTTTTGAGCAAGACGCTCTCTTACAGCGGTTCGGAGAAGAGCTACACGCTCACCGTAGACATTCCCGCCGCCGTTGCCGCTACCGCGCAGTCGGTGACCTATCAGGACGCGAGCGGTGCGGACGTGAACGCGGTGGTGTTGCCGATTACGTTCGGCGGCGTAAATAATGCGGAGTCGGCGCGCGTGTGCTCGTATATCTATTCGGAATATTTAATTAATCACGTTGCTTATTTCGTCGATTGCGGCGACTATAACGTAAACACCGTGTCGGAGGGCGACGTGCTCGGCAAGTATCAGTCGGTCACCGAACAGGTGTACGGCGCGGACGCGGTTACGGGCAAGCTTTGGGGAATCTACGATACGCACAAGACCAACATCGCAGGTGCGTGTTTAAGCGGCGTCGGTACCAACAGTACTTGGGCGTACGAGTTTGGCGCAGGCGACGGACAGGATAAAACGGCTTCCAACCGCTATACGAAAAATCAGTTCGAAAGCGGCGTGGCGCGCAATCTGCACTACAAGTTCGAGCTCGCAAACGGCACCTATACGGTAAAGGTGTATTTCGCAGATCCTTGGAGCTGCTCCAAGAACCCGAACGTCAGTGCGAACGGGGTTAGCAAAATCAGTGGCGCCGCGGTGGGCGAGGAAGTTTCCTTCGAAGTAAAGGTAACGAACGGCGAGCTTACGCTCGACTTTACTTCGAGCGACAAGTGCATCAACCTCTGCTACATTAAAATTATAGAGGGATAAAAGCGAAAGCAAGCGCCGCGGTGACAGCCGCGGCGCAAATTTTTTTTGAAATTTTTGTAAATTCTATTGCGGAGTAAACCATTTTATGGTAAAATAAAACAAAAATATTTCTCTGGGGGGATGTATGAAGAGATATTGTAAACTGTTGGCGTTGGCGCTCGGCTCCGTTATGGCGCTTTCCTTATTTGCCGCTTGCGGACCGGACAGCGGCGACGGTGGGGACAATACGCCCGTTGTTGCGGACAACGCAATCACCAAGCGCATTTGCTACGATAACCTCGGCGGCGGCTACGTAAACGAAGCGGATACCAAAGTTACGGTAAAGGGCGCTACCCAAATTAAAGGGTACAACGCAGGCGGACTTGCCGTGAGCGATTATACGCAAATCGCCACCTATCAGGACGGCGTGTTTACGGCGAAAGGAACGGGCACCATCGTGTATCAGGGCAAGGACGGAGAGGGGAGATTGGAAGTCGTTCCCGCGTACGCCGTCGACCCCGGCAACCAATATACGGGAACCCAAAACAAGGATGTTACGCTGAATGGCGGCGTGGCTTATTTGGGACACACGCACGATCCTTCGTTCATCGAAGTGCAAATGCAGGGGAATTCGGTGTACTACCTCTTCTCTACGGGGTGGAATGTGGGGAACGACGTACACATTTCCTACGACAATATGCTTACTTGGGAATTCCCCAACGAGACGAACGCGACGAGCAAGACGACGACGGCAAATGATTATACCAACGAGAAAATTTTCCCCGCCGATTTGAAGAGCTGGATGAATTCCACCAACAACACGGGCGACATTCAGTGGTGGGCGCCCGACATCGTGGAAGCAAAGGATGGCGGTTATTGGTTCTATACCTGCCTTGTCATGAACGACGGCAGAATGCCTAACCTTACGCCCACAAAGGCGACAACGCCCGCAACGCGCTATTCCCGCGCTTGCATCGTTATGTACCATATCTCCGATTTGAGCAAAATCGGCGAGGACGGTTTAATGGAGTACAAGGGCGTGCTCATGCAGTCGGCGATTCCTCAAAACGGTATGGGCGGAATCGACATCAACGGTATCGACCCGCAAATCATTTACGAGCCCGACGGAAGCATGTACATGGCTTACGGCTCGTTCGGTACGGGTAACTGGATGATCGAGCTCGATCCCGAAACGGGACTGAGAAAAGACGGCGACAACGAGTTCCACGATTGGGAATGGATCCGCGATCAGCGCAACACCGTCGTTTCGGGTTCTGCGAACGATATGGGCAGCAACAATCTTACCAAGACGCACGTTTACCAAAAATTCACCGAAGAGGGCAAGTTCGAGCACGAGTATTACGGAAAGATGATTTCCCTCGGCGCAATGGAAGCGCCCATCATCGCCCGTCACGACAACGTGAAGATTGCCGACGAAACGGCAACCTACGGCGCGGACGGCACGGCTACGGGCGTAGACGCGAAAACGTACTACTATTCCATGCACTCCTATAACGGACTTTCCGACAACTATCAGATGTGGGGCGGCAGGAGCGAAAGCGTTTGGGGGCTCTACACCTCGGTCGGCGGCGGAATCGTGTACAACGTAAACGTCGGCGAGAGCGCCAATCAGGGCAACAAATATATGGGCGGCTTTAAGTGGCGCGACGAGTCGAAGTCGGCAGACTGCAAGGAAATCAACATTGTCCTGCCCGGTCACAACGACCTCTACACCGCTAAGAACGGCGCGCATTTTGCGGCGTATATCACGCGTACCTTCGACTACGGTCTCGAAGAACACCCCGTTCAGGTGCATCAGTACTACCTCAACAGCATGGGCGATATTTGCATTAACCCCAACCGTTACGGCGGCGAAATCGACCGCAGCGTCAGCAAGGAAGAGTTGCTCCATTACACGGACGGCGGTAAGTTCGAAATGGTCGTGCTTACCAACGCTGCGGATTGGACGAAGGGCACCAAGGTCATCAACAACGTTTCCTTCGAAGTAACGCTCGGCGAGGACGGAACGATCTCCCGTGCGGGCAGCGTAATCGGAAATTGGGTGATGTACGGCAAGGGTTATATCAAATTTACCTTTAACGAAACGCTCAAAGGTACGGACTCGTACGACAGCGGAGAAAAAGTGTATTACGGTGTTGTTCGTCCCACGTGGTTGGGCAACCGCAATCAATCGGGCTTCACCGTTACCTGTATGGGACATAGTGGGGAAAAGCAGAACATGGCAATGTTCATGAACAGCTATTCCACAATCGGCTAATATAAAATACGAACGCCGCGGCTTTGCGCCGCGGCGTTTTTGCTGTCATTTTTTCCCTAAGGATAAGCGAGGAATATTTTTTACTTGTGTCGCGTTTTCCCTTTACAAAAAGGCGGAAAGCCGATATAATAGTACACGAAGGAGTAGGTTATTAGGTTATGGCGAATCCCGTAATTGCAATCGTAGGTCGTCCCAACGTGGGGAAGAGCACGTTCTTCAACAAGGTCGTGGGGCGCAAAATATCCATCACGGAAAATCGCCCCGGCGTCACGCGCGATCGCATTACAGCCGATTCGGAGTGGCGCGGTAAGCCTTTTACTCTCGTGGACACGGGCGGCATCGAGCTGAAAAGCGAGGACGTCATGTGGAAGCAGATTGCTCTACAGGCTCAGCTCGCAATCGACACCGCCGACGTCATTTTGTTTTTTACCGACGCGCGAGAGGGGCTCACTTCCTCCGATTACGACGTAGCGGAGCTTTTGCGCAAGTGCGGAAAGCCCGTCGTGCTCGTGGTCAATAAAGTGGACGATTATTCTCCCGATAAGCTCTTCGAATTTTATTCGTTGGGACTCGGGGAGCCTTACGCCGTTTCTTCCGAGCATTCGCGCGGCATCGGCGACGTGTTGGATCAAGCCGTAGAAAATTTCCCCCGACAAGACACGGAGGAGAGCGAGTCGCTTTCCATTGCTGTCGTCGGGAAGCCCAATGCGGGCAAGAGCTCGCTTGTCAACCGCCTTTTGGGGCAGGAGCGCACCATTGTAACGCCCGTTGCGGGCACCACGCGCGACGCCGTGGATACAAGCTTCACCGTCGGGGACAAGCAGTACACCATTATCGATACGGCGGGCATTCGCCGCAAACGCTCGGTAGAGGACGACGTAGAGTACTATTCCGTCTTGCGCGCGTTCGATGCGGTGCGCCGCGCCCAAGTGGTGTTCTTGGTGGTGGACGCGGGCGAGGGAATTACCGAACAGGACGTGCGCCTTGCGGGCTACGTTCACGAACAGGGTAAGCCCACCGTTGTCGTCATGAACAAGTGGGACACCATCGAAAAGGACACGTTTACCGTACAGAAATTCGAAGCCAAGGCGAGAGAGGATTTGAAGTTCATGGACTATTTCAAATCCATCTACATCTCGGCGAAAACGGGACAGCGCACGGAAAAGCTGTTGGCGCTTGCCGAAGAGGTGTACGCGCACGCACAGTTCCGCGCGCCCACGGGCGAGCTGAACGATTTGCTTTCCGACGCCATGCGCGTTTCCGAACCGCCGTCCTATAACGGCAGACGGTTAAAGCTGTATTTTGCAACGCAGGTGTCCAAGCACCCGCCGCTGTTTGTACTTCGCGTAACCGACGCAACGCTGATGCACTTTTCCTACTTGCGCTATTGGGAACACGTCCTTCGCGGCGCGTACGATTTTTCGGGTACGCCCATTC
>CAMWUS010000045.1 GCA_947177495.1 uncultured Clostridia bacterium | reverse complement strand
CTTTATGAGTACGGGGCAAAGCCCCGCGAGTTTGCAACCGTTGATAACGCTGATATGCGAAAACGCAGGCACGGCGACCGATTTACAGCCCGCCGCCGCAAGCGATAGCAGCATTGCGTGAACGCCGCAGGTGCTTCCGTCGGTCAAAATAAAACTGCGCTGCGCGCCCAAAATGTCGGCAATATCGCGTTCCGCCTCAGCAATCACGCCCGTGGGCGCAAACAAATTATCCGAATAGGAAAGCTCGGTAATATCCGCTCCCGCGTGTTTGTGTCCGGGAGTATGAAAGGAAATATGCCGCTTTTGCGCTTTGAGCATGGCGGCAATTTTGCAATTCTTAAGTTTCATCACACGCCGTACTTTTCCACCAAAAAGCGCAGGAACGACAGCGTTTCCATTGCCAAATCGTTCCCCGAGCCCCGCTCGTTATAGAACAGAGCGAGCACGACTCCGTCCACCGAACGCGTGCCGTCTACCGCGCGGTACACGAGGTTGTCGATTCCGCCGTGCAACCCCGAAATATCGAATGCCGCACACCGTTCCCCGTCGCTGTAAGTTACCTTCCGATAGGAGAGTTTCCCTTCTTCAAGGGCGGCGACTACGGCGAGGTAGTCCTCCTTTAAGCCCTCGATGCGCGCCTTCTCGAGCGCAATCCCCTCTTGCTTTTTCGCCGCGGAACGGAACCGCTTATCCCTGCCGTTGCGCGCAAGGAAATGCTCTTCTACGCGCGCGTCGAAATCGGCGAGTTTTTCGAAATTCTCCGTATTGTAGAACTTGGCGAGGTACTGCTTGCACCAAACTTCCACGTAATATTGCGTATCCCAAAAACCGCCCGTGTACGCTTCGCCCGCATACAGCCCGTAGCACGCGCCGTCGCTCTCCCGCGTCGTCATGATTTTGAGCATCGATTCGCTCGTCACCTTCCCATCCTCGTCCGTTTCGGTAACGTCGGTTATAAACATCGCCGTGCCCTCGCCCGCCGCGCGCCGCGCCGAATAGGCGGAACCCGCATATGCGTTATCCGAAAAGCTGTTCCAACTCGTTTCGAGAATGTCGTAAGAGAACACTTTTTTTTCTGCAAGCGCGTCGTCGAGCCGCACGAAATCACTGCCCGTCTTCACGTCGGTATATGAGTAGACCTCGAAGGTCTGCGCATTCGTCGGGCGTGTTCCCACCATCGTAAAGAAAATGGAAAGCAAGGCGACCGCCGCTATAATGCAAACGACGATTTTCAGCCAGTCGTAGGCGAGCAAATTGCCCAGCCGTTGTTTGGTAATTTTAGCGTCCAAAAGGGCTCCTTTTCAAAGAAAGGCACGAAAAGCCGCTAAGCGCGCTTTCGTGCCCCTTGTTTATTTTTTGGGTTTCATCGTAGGGAATAAGAGCACGTCGCGAATGCTGTCGTTGTTCGTGAGCAGCATAACAAGCCTGTCCACGCCAAAGCCCAGCCCGCCCGTAGGCGGCATACCGTATTCCAAAGCGTTGAGGAAATCTTCGTCCACTTCCGCGTTTAAACCGAGCGCGCGCTTCTTCGCTGCCTGCGCCGTCATTCTCTCGCGTTGGTCGATGGGGTCGTTGAGCTCGGAAAAGGCGTTGCCCATTTCCATACCCGCAATAAAGTACTCGAAGCGGTCCGTCATGGTAGGATCGGAAGGCTTGCGCTTTGCAAGGGGAGAAATTTCCACGGGATAATCGTAAATAAAGGTGGGCTGAATGAGCTTGTCCTCTACGAACTCGTCGAAGAACGCGGCAAGCAAATGCCCTTTCGTCTCCTTTCCTTTCTCGATCTCCACGCCCTTTTCACGCGCAATCGCGCACGCTTCCTCGTCCGTCTTGATTTTCGAAAAGTCTACGCCCGAATATTTCTTGACCGCCTCCGTCATGGTGAGGCGTTCCCATTTGCCGAGGTCGATTTCGTTTCCGCGGAAAAGCACTTTTTCCGTTCCACACACGCTTTTCGCAATGCGGCGGTACATTTCCTCCACGAAATCCATCAACTCGAAATAATCGATATACGCCTGATAGAGCTCCACCGAAGTAAACTCGGGGTTGTGCGAAGCGTCCATTCCCTCGTTACGGAAAATTCTGCCCAACTCGTATACCTTTTCGTAGCCGCCCACGATCAGGCGCTTTAAATACAGCTCCGTTTCGATGCGCAAATACATATCGAGGTCGAGGGAATTATGGTGCGTTTTGAAGGGGCGGGCATCCGCGCCGATTTCGATGGGCACGAGAATGGGCGTATCCGCTTCCAAAAATCCCTTTTCGTTGAGGTAATTGCGGATTTCGCCGATAATCTTCGCACGGCGGTAAAAGGTCGTGCGGACGTCCTCGTTCATAATGAGGTCGATATGGCGCAAGCGGTATTTCATATCGACGTTGACAAGCCCGTTGTGTTTTTCGGGCAACGGCAACAGCGATTTGGTAAGCATTTCGAGGTGAGTGGCGTGAACCGTCACTTCGCCCGTCTGCGTTTTAAACACCGTTCCGCGCACGCCTACGATATCGCCGATATCGTAATCCTTTTTATAGGAAGCGTACACATCCTCACCCACGTCCTGACGGGTAATATACACTTGAAGCTGCCCCTCGCCGTCGGAAATATGCGAAAAGGAGGCTTTGCCCATAATACGGCGGGACATCAGTCTGCCCGCAACGGACACCTCTTTCCCTTCATATTGGTCAAACCCGTCCTTTACCGTTTGCGAACGCGCGGTAACCGTGTACTTTGTTTTGAGATAAGGGTTCGCGCCCTCTCCCGCCAACTTCTTTAATTTCTCGCGGCGAATGCGCGCCTGCTCCGCAAGCTGCTCCTCCGCGTTTACGTTGATCTCGTCCATCATGACCTCTCAGTCGTTTCTTAGCTGATTTTTACGATTTTGAGTTTATATTCGCAATCGGGCGCCTTGACGGTAACCGTCTCGCCCTTCTTGTGTCCCAAGAGTGCTTTGCCTACGGGCGACTCGTTGGAAATGACGTTGTGCATCGCGTCCACTTCCGTCGTGCCCATAATGGTGTACACGGTCTGCTCTTCAAGGTCCTCGTCGTACACGGTCACCTTGGAAGCGATGTGCACCACGGAATTGTCGTCCGACTCCTCGATGATTACGGCGTTTTTGATTTTATAGTCGAGTTCGTTAATTTCGCCCTCGTTCGCCGCCTGTTCGTTGCGCGCCGCGTCGTACTCCGCGTTTTCCGAAAGATCGCCGTGACTGCGCGCTTCCTGAATGCGCGCCACGATTTCCGCACGCTTGACCCTTTGGAGATATTCCAACTGCTTAACCGCCTCGTCGTATCCCTTTTGCGTCATGAAAAATTCTGCCATTTTTACCCTCTTCTTTTTACGCTTTACGCGCTTTCAATAAAGACGACCGTGATTTCCGCAAAAAATGCGGAAACCACGGCTCTTACATTTTCTATTATAGCGGATTTCCGCCCCTTTGTCAAGTCAGTTTCTTCATTCAGTGAAGCTTTTTCTCGCATTTTTTCAAAAAACGCTCCATTCTTCGCATCGCTTCGACAAGTTCTGCCATTCCCGTGGCATAAGAGCAGCGCACGTGGTACTCGCCGCAGCCGCCGAACGCACTCCCCGGGACTACTGCAACCTGTTCTTCGCGCAGAAGCCCGTCAACGAATTCCTCGCCCGTAATGCCGAACGCCTTTACCGACGGGAACGCGTAAAACGCGCCGCGCGGCTCGAAACAAGAAAGCCCCATATCCTGAAAGGCGGAAAGCACGAAGCGGCGACGCCTGTCGTATTCCGTGCGCATGGCGAGCACGGAAGCGAACCCGTCGGAAAACCCGCCCGACAGCGCGGCAACCGCCGCATGCTGTGCGGTACGCGGGGCGCAGAGCGTGGTATACTGATGAATTTTCAGCATCGCCGCATCCACTTCCTTGGGTGCGCAGGTAAACCCGATGCGCCAGCCCGTCATAGCAAACGCCTTGGAAAACCCGCCGAGAAGCACTGTACGCTCCTGCATACCGTCAAGCGAAGCAATGCTGCAATGCTCGCCGCCGTATGTAAGCTCGCCGTATATTTCGTCGGAAATGACGAGCAGGTCGTGCTCCTTGATGACGGGGACTATGCGTTCGATCTCTTCCTTGGTCATGATCCCGCCCGTGGGATTGTTAGGATATGCGAGAATGATTGCCTTTGTACGGGGCGTGATTGTCGCGCGCAAATTTTCGGGCGTAATAATAAACCCGTTTTCTTCGCTACAATGCACGGGCACGGGCGTGCCCCCGCAAAGGTTGATGATGGGCGAATAGGAAACGTAAGCAGGGTCGGGCAACAAAATCTCGTCGCCCGCCTCGCAAGTGGCGCGCAGGGCAAGATCGATTCCCTCGCTCGCCCCTACCGTAACGATGATTTGTTCGGGCGCGTACTCCACGTGAAAGCGCTCGACAAGATAACGCGTAATTAGATTTCGTAACTCCAAAAGCCCGCGGTTGCCCGTATAGGAAGTATATCCCTTTTGAATGGAGCGGATCGCCGCGCTGCGCACGTCCCAAGGCGTGACGAAATCGGGCTCGCCCACACCCAAGGAAATCGCGTCGGGCAAAGTCTCCACCATGTCGAAATACTTACGGATCCCGCTCGGCTTCAACGCTTTGGCGCTCTTTGTGAGAAAGTCTCTCATGCCTGTACGGAAATCCTCCTATCCTTTTCCTGCCGCGTGAACGCGCCCTCTATCTTATACTTTTTGAGAATAAAGTGCGTTGCCGTGGAAAGCACGCATTCGAACGTGGAAATACATTCGGAGATGAAACGCGCAACCGAACGAATGGAATTTGATTCGACGATAACGGCAAAGTCGTACGCGCCGCTCATAAGATACAGGCTCTTCACTTCGCTGTGGCGGGCGATTTCGTCCGCTATGCCGTCGAAGCCAGAACCGCTCTGCGGAGTTACTTTCACTTCGATAAGCGCTTCCACGCACTCGTCCTCTTCCTCTTCCAAATTGACGATTGCCGAATATTTTACGAGCACGCCGCGTTTTTCCAAACCGCGAATGGCGCTCTCCGTCTCTTCCCTTGTCGCGTTTAACATGGCGGCAAGCTGCTCCGCCCCGATTCTACAATCTTTGCTCAGTATTTCTATTATCTCGCGTTCAAGTTTTGTCATTGCATTCCTCCGCCATATTTTTATTCTATTGTATCCAAATGCGTGAATAAAGTCAAATACATTTGCTTTTCTTTCATAATTTAGGTATAATAGATATATGTTTCGCATTTGGGCAAAGGTCTACGCAGACGACCATATAGAAAAGCAAACCGTTTACGAGAGCACGGAGAAATTCACTTACGGCGGATTTTTCGGCTATCTTGCGGATATTTGCGACAAGTTGGACGTTCCCACGCCCGTTCTTTTAAAGACGCATATTTTTAATTATGCGAAGTTCAACCACGTGGTATTCCGTCCCGCCGACTTTATGGAAAGCGTACCGTTCGACAAACTCGTGCTGGAAAACATTTTGTGAAATTTTCCCCTCTGCAAATTTTTTTATAAAATTTATCATTTTACGGTAAATAAAACTTGACATTTACGTTTGAATGCGTTAAAATGAGTAAGCTTTTAACGCT
The DNA here is from genome assembly GCA_947177495.1 of uncultured Clostridia bacterium. Taxonomy (GTDB): domain Bacteria; phylum Bacillota; class Clostridia; order Christensenellales; family Borkfalkiaceae; genus Gallimonas. The sequence goes on along the minus strand of CAMWUS010000045.1, from coordinate 3,299 downwards.
ACGCGGTCGTGGCGGAACTGGCAGACGCGCAAGACTAAGGATCTTGTGGGTAACTCCATGCAGGTTCAATTCCTGTCGACCGCACCAAAAATAACGGCACCCGTTCGGGTGCCGTTATTTTTGGTGCGATTGGTATCGTACACTCGACAGGAATTGAGGGGGGAGACGAATGCGGAAGCATTCGGTTTGCGGGCGAATTGTTGGCTAACATATATGTTTGCCGCAAACTGCACAGCACGGTGTGCTGTGCATCGGGGCGCGCCGCAAAGGCGCAATTCCTGTCGAAAATCGCATTCCTTTTTATTGTCACTTGCAAACACATTTATTTTATGCTATAATTTCCCCATAGGAGAAGAAATATGATAGGCGTTTATTTTAGCGGTACGGGAAACACGAAGCATTGCGTTGAAAAATTATGCGAATGCCTTGACGCAACCGCCGAAGTGTATTCGATTGAAGACGAAAGCGTTTTAAACGCCATAAAGCAAGCCGACAAAATTGTTTTTGCATACCCTATCTACTATTCCTATTTACCCAAAATCGTTTACGACTTTATTGTAAACCATGCCGAACTATGGCATGGCAAAAGCATTTTCATTTTGGCAACGATGGGCTTGTTCAGCGGCGACGGCGCGGGCTGTTCGGCGCGCTTGTTTAAAAAGTACGGCGCTAAAATTTTAGGCGGGTTGCACCTGAAAATGCCCGACTGCATCGGCGACGTAAAAGCATTAAAAAAGTCTTTGGACGATAACAGACGGCTTGTAAAAAATGCGGACGACAAAATAACCGCGATTGCTAAGCGCATCAAATCAGGCAAATACCCAAAAGACGGGTTGAGCTTTGCGCACCGAATGGCGGGACTATTCGGACAAAGATTGTACTTCCGCAGAAAGACGAAAAAGTACAACCGCAAAATAAAAGTAGACGCTTCCAAATGCGTTGCCTGCGGAAAATGCTCCACCCTCTGCCCCATGCAAAATATTACGATACAAAACGAGAGCGTTGCATTCAACAACAAATGTACCACGTGCTACCGCTGTTTTGCGAATTGCCCCACCAAGGCAATCACGATTATCGGAAAACGCATCTACGAGCAATGCAAGTTTGAAAACTATATTTGATTTCCCGCGGGACAAAGCGGCTCTTTCATTCGTTATTATAATAAGAGGTACGCTATGAGAAAATTTTTTGCTTTGTTACTCGGTTTCATTCTCGCCCTTTCGCTTTGCGGTTGCACGCCGAAAACCGAATACGACGATAAGGAAATTGCCCGCATTCAATCAGCTTGGGTGGAAGGAATGTCCGCCTTCCGTTGCGATTACGTGCGTATATTCGACTTTGAAACGGGCACGGTTACCGATATTTGTCAAGCGGATATCGACGAGCTTCCGGAAGAAGTTTTGCCGAACGAATACCGCGAAGGCTACAACACGCCCAAAACGGTTACTACTTTCACCGAAGAGCAAGGGCAAAGCTTTCTGAAAAAGACGAAATCGCTCGGATTTCTCGCTTGGAAAGACCGCTACGAAACGGACGACATCATTTGCGACGGCGGGCACGAAACGGTAACGGTCACCTTCACCGACGGCACCGTGAAATCGACTTATATCTATTACAAAGACCCGCCGAACTATGAAAAAATTAGAACCGCGTTTACCGATTTGCTCGGCGCAAGCTTGTATTGGCAACGGCAATCGGTTTGACGAGATTATAACCAACGGAGAACAACCATGAACGTTTACGAAAGCTGTCCCGTATTCGAGAACGAAACCTATCTTTTACGCCTTGTGGAAGACAGAGACGTTGACGATTTATTAAAAGTTTACAGTGATGAAAAAGCCGTTCCTTTTTTTAACGGCGACAACTGCCACGGGGACGATTTCCACTACACCACGCGCGAGCGCATGCAACAAGCCGTGGCGTTTTGGAAGGAAGCCTACCAAAACGGTTGGTTTGTGCGGTGGGTAATCGTCGACAAGCGGACGGGAGAGGCAATCGGCACGATTGAGAACTTCCATAGAGACGCGGACGATTTCTTTGCGAACTGTGCGCTCCTGCGTTTGGATTTGCGCAGCGATTACGAAACTGCCGACGAAATCGTAAGCATACTATCCCCCGCACTTGTCCCCTCTTTCCAAATTTTCGGTTGCGACAAAATTGCAAGCAAGGCAATTCCCGCCGCAACGGAACGGAGAAAAGCGTTCGAGCGTTTGGGCTTTACCGCTTCCCCGCACAAGCTTGTCGGCTCCGACGGGACACAATACGGCGACTATTTCGTACTTTTCAAATAACATCAAAAAACGGAGATTGCTCTCCGTTTTTTTAATACAGTATCGAATAAAACTTTTTGTAGCGTGCTACTTTTTTGACGTACTCTGCCGTTTCTGCATAGGGAATTTTGTCAAGATTTTTTCCGTCGCTCGAATAGTCGGCATTATTCAGCCATTCCGCAACAGTTCCCTCGCCCGCGTTATAGGCGCAAAGCACCGTTTGCTCGCACTCGAACCGCCCGAACAAATATTGCAAATATGCGCACCCGAGCATGGCGTTGTATTCCCCGTCCGTGAGCCGTTCCGGCTCAAAGGGAATTTCGATAAGCTCGCAAACAAACTCCGCCGTGGCGGGCATGAGCTGCATAAGCCCCACCGCGCCTGCTTTGCTCCTCGCGTCCTCGTCGAATCCGCTCTCCGCTTTCATGACGGCATACGCGAGCTTTTCCTCTACTCCGCTCGATAAAACCTTACTCCGATACGGGCAAGGAAAAGCGGCGCGCGCCAAACTCCAAAGCACCAAAAAGAGCAGGGCGCACAGCGATATCGCCGCAAGACTAACGCATAGGATACGGAAAGCACTTTTCTTCATCACTTACAGTATGCCGCTTCCCACAAAAACTTTCCTATGCGAATTTATTTCAAAACGGTAAGCGTAACTTTGTCGCCATTGATGTCGAGCGTTTTGGTATAGCCGTCCGCTTTACCTTTTACGACTTGCTTTGCAAGCACGTCTTTTGCAAGCGCACCGCTCGACAGCACGCGTTCGGCGCGCCCCGCCGCCTCGTAGTAAACAAGAATGCGGTCGGTCACCTCGAAGCCCGCTTCCTTGCGCATGGTTTGAATACGGGAAACAAGCTCGCGTTCGCATCCTTCGTCCAAAAGTGCTTCGTCCAGCTTGGTATCGAGCGCAACGGTAATGCCCTTGTCGGAAGCGGAAGCGTACCCCTCCGCCGACTGCGTGAAGATCTGCAAGTCCTCTTCCGTCAAAACCACTTCGCCGTCCAAATCGACGGTATAGCTTCCGCC
>CAMWUS010000044.1 GCA_947177495.1 uncultured Clostridia bacterium | reverse complement strand
GGTAATAATAAACCCGACGACAGCAATAAACCTAACAATAAACCCGAAAAACCGGAGCCCGAACCCTTCTCGGTAAAATACCGCGAGGATTACAAGCCCACGAAATTTACTTCGGCAAAGAATACGTTCTCCGCACTTTGCGACAACGAAGGGGCAATGTTGGTTGCCAACACCGTTACCAAGACCAACGGTGACGTTTGCGTCGTGTACGCCATCGAAGTGGATTTGGCAAAAGTCGATATTCACGCGGGCAGCAAAGACAATAAAACCATCGATTACGTCGTGGGAGGACAAATTCCCTACGAGCAATCCAAGGCTTGGGAAGAGGCGACGGGCGGACAGGTGTACGCTTCCGTCAACGCCGATTTCTTCAACCCCGGAACGGGCGTATGCGTAAACGCTTTCGTAAAGGACGGCGTGATCATCAAATCGGGGCATAATGATAAAGGCGGTTACGACTATACCAACGGCGATCACGACGTACCCGCTTCCGCGCCCTTGCTGTTCGGCGTAAAGAACGGTAAGGCGCAAATTGCTCCCATCGTAAAATACAGCGGTGACATTACGAGTGCCGACGTAAAGAAGCCCGTCATTCAGTCCAAGCTCGGCTACACGGCAAAATTCAACGGAAAGCAGTCGGCACGGCTTGGAGTAGACGTTGCGCCGACGACGAGCGAGGCTTCCGTTCTCTTCAACACGCCTGCAAGTATGGGCATGGGGCGCGTGATGAAGCTCGACGTTACGGGCGGTATCCATAAACTGAAAGTGCTTGAAAGTACTGTAAATTCTTCGGAAAAAACCTTTACTCCCGTTGTGGGGCAGTACGCCTATGTTCTCATTCCCACGGGCAACAGCAACAACATCGGCAGTGCGAAGGTGGGCGACGAAATTTCTTTCGAGGTGCATTCCGTCGGCGGACTTTGGAACGGCTACGATACAATTTTAGGTTGTCGTCATGCGCTTGTCATCGACGACGCGATTCCTTCTACAGTCGAGCTTGAAAATTCCAACGGCGCGCAACGCGCGGAAATTCCTCGTACGGCAATCGGCATTAAAAACGGCAAACCCGTTATCTTCATCGTAGAATCCCTTTATTACTATGACAAGGCGGAAGATGGCGACACCCACGGTATGAGCGTTCCCGAGCTTGCGGAATTCATCTACTATTACGGTTGCTCTCAGGCGGCGAACTTCGACGGCGGCGGTTCCACGCAGCTCATCGTTCGCAAGGAAGGCGAAGAGAAGAGCACGGTTTTGGTGCGCTCCGCAGACTACAACGGCGAAGAAGGTAAAAACCCCGCAACGACGCGTCCGGTTGCAAATACCTTGCTGATCACCTCTAAAACGGAAGACTAATGAAGAGCGTATTCGATTTCGATAACAATTTAATTCAGTCCAAAACGGACGACAGTCGTCTTGTTTGGCGCAGTGTAAAGGAAGAAGCGTTCGGGACCTATGGTTCCGACGCTCTTCATGAAGAGGGCTTTTGCCGCTTGACGCATGCGGAGCGCGATATTCTCCGCCCCCTCAACGACGGCGAGGCTTGGCTTGCCGAGCAGTCCGCGGGTATTCAGGTGCGCTTTCAAACGAACTCTTCGCGCATTTTCTTACGCGTAAAACTTAACGGCCGCTTCAATATGACCAACATGACGCAAATCGGACAATGCGGCGCGGATTTATACGTGTACGATGAAAAGATGGGCTTCGTGCTTCACGAGGTCGCGCGCTTTGCCTTTGACGGCGACGGCTACGAAGTTTCGCTCGGGCATTTTGCGAAGAAAGAGCGCAAGGAACGCAAATACATTCTCTACCTGCCGCTCTATATCGGCGTGAAAACTTGCGAAATCGGTTTGGACGAGGACGCAACGCTTTGCCCGTTCGGCTTTGCGCATAACTGCCGCGTTGCCATTTACGGCACGAGCATCACGCAGGGCTGCGGTGCGACTCGCCCCGGTCTTGCCTATTCGAATATTCTCTCGCGCAAGCTCGATATTCCCGTACAGAACTACGGCTTTTCGGGCACGGCGTTTATGGAAAAGGAAATGGGGACGTTCTTGGGCGAACGCGCGCCCGATATTCTCTTCGTGGATACCGAGCCGAACGCGGGCATCGACGAGCAGATGGAGAAAAATACGGAAGCCTTTTTGGATGAGTTCTTCGGGCGTTGTCCGCAAACGGCGGTGGTACTGTATTCCCGCGTGCTCTTCGCGATGGATTTATACGACGACTACCGCGTGCGCCTGCGCGAGTACTATTTCTCCTTTTTGAAGCGCATTGCGCGTAAGTATGCAAAGAAAGGCTACCGCATTCACTTTGCCGACGGTTCGCACACCTTCCCCAATAATTTTACGGAATACACGTGCGACGGGTTGCACCCGACCGATGCAGGTATGTTTTTGCTCGCAAAGTCCTATTATAAACAACTGATGCGTTTGAAAAAATTATACGGATACGATCTACCGTAACAATTACGATAAGGAGTAGAAATGAAGAGAATCGGAGTCGACATCGGCGGCACGACGATAAAAGGCGCGCTGTTCGACGGAGAGCAAATTGTTGCGGAGCACTCCGCCCCAACCAACGGACGCGAGAGCAGGGAAGCAATTCTCAAATCGCTGTACGAAGTCCTCGATAATTTGAAGACGGGGGGGGGTAGTTTTATCGGAATCTCATAGGCGGGCAACTTCGACCCGTCTACGGGCGTGTGCCTGTATGCAACCGATAACCTGCGCGGCTGGACGGGACTGCATCTTGCCGAAGAAGTTTCCGCGCGCTACGGCGTGGAATGCAAAGTAGAAAACGACGCGATTTGCGCGCTCAAAGGCGAACTGCGGTTTTATCCCGATTTGACCGACGTAACTATGCTCACTTTCGGAACGGGTGTCGGCGGCGCGAGCTTAGTCAACGGCGAAATCTTACGCGGCAGAAATTTCGACGCGGCGCGGTGGGGGCACGTTTCCCTCTATCCCAACGGGCGCGCTTGCTCGTGCGGGCGGCGCGGGTGCGCGGAAGCGTATCTCTCCGCTTCGGCAATTTTAACGCATACGCGGCGCAAGCTTCCCGTAAAGAACGGCGAAGAGCTATTCGAGCTGTACAAAAAGGGCACCAAAGAGGCGGTGGGCGCGGTCATGTCGTTTGCGAGCGATTTAAACTTGTTCCTTTCCATGATCCGCACGGCGCTCTCGCCGCAACTCATTCTGCTCGGCGGGGGGCTCATGAACGCCAGAGAGGAAATCGAAAAGCTCATTCACGACCGCTTAGATATCGCGTTTGCGCGGCTTGGTAACCGCGCGGGAATTTACGGTGCGGCATTTGGTCTTTAATAAATTTAATTTAAAAATAATTGACAATTTTCCCGTCTTGTTATAAAATGAGAACGGGCGTAAGGAGTAAGATATGGTTTTCGAACTGATAGCAGACGAAAGGACGCTGCGGGCGGCAAACGAGCTGTCCGGGAAATTCGGCTTTACCGTTGCGCGCGGCGGCGTGAAGGTGTTCGTGCGCATGGGCGATAAATTTGCCTGCGCCTATATGCAGGGTGCGTTTACCGTTACCGTGCAGAAGAAGGTGCAAATTTTCTTGGCGCTCAAACGCATTTCCGACGAGCTCGGAACGCGCACGCCCGACGAGAGTTACGCGTTCGAGGGGAATTGCTCCTTCCGCGAGCTTTGCTTCATGTTGGATTGCTCCCGCAACGCGGTAGCCAAACGCGAAACGCTGTTCGAGCTTGTGCGGCACCTTGCCGTTTTGGGTTACGACAGTTTGGGGCTGTACATGGAAGACACCTTCGTCGTAAAGAATCAGCCTTATTTCGGGTTCTTCCGCAACCCTTACACGGCGGAAGATCTTCGCGCCGTAGACGAATATTGCGCCCTGTTCGGCGTGGAGCTTGTGCCTTACATACAAACGCTCGCACACTTCAATTCGCTCGTCCGCCATTACGCAATGGCGCACCTGTTTGATGTGAACGATATTCTCAACGTGGGCGAAGAGAGTATCTACTCCTTTATCGAAGATTTGATTTCCACCTGCGCGAGCTGTTTCTCCACCCGCCGTATTCATATCGGTATGGACGAAGCGTATTTGCTCGGGCGGGGCAAGTATATGGACAAGAACGGCGCGAAGCCGCGCTTCGAGCTGATGTCCGCTCACTTAAAGCGGGTAAACGATATCTGCAAGAAATACGGGTTCAAGCCCGCCATGTGGTCGGATATGTTTTTCGCGCTTGCCGAGTCGCAATATGCGCAGTACGGAACCGACCTCCCGCGCGAGGTGCTCGATTGCGTTCCCCGTGATATCGAGCTTGTGTATTGGGACTATTATCAAACGAACGAAGAGGTGTATTCGGAGCGTATGCGCCGTCACCGCGCTTTCCCCAACGAAATCGGGTTTGCGACGGGCGCGTGGAAGTGGCTCGGGTATACGCCCGATAATCGCTATTCCTTCGAGTGTAGTGCGCAGTCTGCGCGTGCCTGCGTGAAGAACGGCATTCGCGACTATATCGTTACCGGTTGGGGAGACAACGGCGCGGAGTGTTCGCCGTTTGCGGTGCTTCCCGCGCTTCACTATTGCTCGCGCTTCAACTACGGCGATTTCGAGCGGGGCGAAGCATTCAAGAAGAGCTTCGAAACGCTTGCGGGCATGAGCTTCGACGCGTTCATGACGATTGATTTGTGCAACCGCGTGACCGACCACGACGACGTGGAAGAGAAGAACAGCGCGAACAAATACCTCTTGTATAACGACGTGCTTTTGGGCACGCTCGACACCACGCTTGACGACGGCACGGGCAAACTGTACGCCGAGCATGCAAAAGCGCTCAAAAAGGCGAAACAGGTTGCGGGCAAGTGGAGCTACATTTTCGAAACGCAATACCGCTTGGCGCTCGTTTTGGAGCTGAAAGCGGAAATGGGCATTTGGCTGCGTCGCGCTTACCGCGAGAACGACAAGCGGCAGCTTGCCGACCTTGTTTCCAAACTGCATTTGTTGCTGTTCCGCATCGAGAACTTTTATGCGGCGCACCGCAAGCAGTGGCATACGGAAAACCGCCCCAACGGGTTTGACGTGCAGGACATTCGTATCGGTGCGCTCAAACAGCGCATTAAAGTGGCGGCGGATAAAGTGTCCGCTTACCTCAAAGGGCAGGCGGAAAGCGTTCCCGAGCTCGAAGAGGAAATGCTCGACTTCATGGGACACGACAAGGAATTCGAAAAAGATTACGACCAATGCGAATGGCGTTGGCGCAGAATGACTTCCGTAAACGTGAACGAGTAAGGGGAGCGGCTATGATCAAGAAATATCGTTTCGGAAAGCCGTTTCCCACAGAGGCGGTTATAGAAAATATTCCCGAAGCGCAGGGCGCAATGCCCCGCTTTGCAGTCGATAAAAACGCGCATACGTTTACTTGCCCGCTTGCAAAGGAAGACCGCGTTTACGGGCTTGGCGAACAGGTGCGCGGTATCAACAAGCGCGGTTGGCACTACGTGAGCTATAACGAGGACGATCCGATTATTACCGAGAAGCGCACTTCACTGTACGCCACCCATAACTTTTTGGTGGTTGCGGGCGAGAAAGGTGCGTTCGGCGCGTTCTTCGACAGCGCAGCGAAAGCAGAGTTCGATATAGGCTATACGCACGCAGACGAGCTTAAAATTACGGCGATAGACGTTGACGTTTATTTGATTGACGGAGAAAATATCGACGATATCGTTCGGCAATTCCGTAAAATCATTGGGCAAAGCTACATTCCGCCCAAGTGGGCGCTCGGCTTCGGGCAGTCCCGTTGGGGATATAAGTGCGAGGAAGACATTCGCGCCGTAGCTAAGGGCTACCGCGATGCGAATATGCCCATCGATTCCATTTATCTCGATATCGATTACATGGAGCGGTATAAAGACTTTACCGTTCACCCCGAACGCTATCCCGATTTAAAGGGGCTTGCTTCGGATATGCGCGCGGAGGGGATCCACCTTGTGCCCATCATCGACGCCGCCGTTAAGGTGGAGGACGGTTACTCCGTTTACGAGGAAGGCAAGGCAAACGGGTACTTCTGCAAGGGCGCGGACGGCGAGCCGTACGTGGTAGGCGTTTGGCCGGGGGAGAGCGTTCTTCCCGACGTGCTCTCGCCCGAGGCGCGCAAGTGGTTCGGCTCACATTACAAGGTTTTGCTCGACGACGGCATCGAGGGCTTTTGGAACGACATGAACGAGCCTGCGCTCTTCTATTCCAAGGGCAGGTTGCACGCGGCGTTGGAAATTGCCGCCGAAGCGCGCGGAAGAAACCTCGTCTTGGAAGATTTCAACAAGGTGACGAGCGCAATCGGAACGCTCGCCAACAACATTAACGACTATAAAGAGTTTTATCACGAAACTCCCGTGGGGCGCGTTTGCCACGCGGACGTACATAATTTATATGGCTACAACATGACGCGGGCGGCGGCGGAGTATTTCGAGCGGTACGAGCCCGATAAACGCTTCCTGCTGTTTTCCCGCTCTTCCTGCATCGGCATGCACCGCTACGGCGGTATTTGGACGGGGGACAATGCCTCTTGGTGGTCGCATTTATTGCTAAATTTAAAAATGTTGCCCTCGCTGAATATGTGCGGTTTCCTGTTCGTCGGCGCCGACCTCGGCGGATTCGGGGACAACACGACGGAAGACTTGCTATTGCGTTGGCTTGCGCTCGGCATCTTCACGCCCCTCATGCGCAACCATACCACGCTCGGCACCCGCAATCAGGAGTGCTACGCGTTCGGACAAAAGGACGCTTTCCGCAGAATTTTGGGCATTCGCTATTCGCTCATTCCTTACCTGTACAGCGAGCTTGTAAAGTGCGCCGTGCGCGGCGACATGATGTTCCGCCCCTTGGCGTTCGAATATCCCAGCGACAAGCGCGCAACCGTAGAAGATCAAATCTTGGTGGGCGAAAGCCTTATGATTTGCCCCGTATACGAACAGAACGCGGCAGGTAGATACGTCTATCTTCCCGAGGATATGAAGATGATTCGTATGCTCGCGGGCGACGACTACACGGAAGAAGTGCTTCCTGCGGGCGACCACTATATTGAAGTCGCGCTCGACGAAGTGGTGTTCTTCCTGCGAAAAGGGCACGTGCTTCCGCTTGCAAAGCCTGCGAAAAACACGAGCGAGCTCGACGAAAAGGCGTTACAGTACGTGAAATACATCGACCGCGATACCGAATACGAGCTGTACGTTGGGAAAGGTGAGAAGAAGTCCGAGCTTGCGGGCGCGCTTAAAAAAGTTACGGTGAAAGCATGAGAACGCTTTTGGAGCGTATCGCAATGCCTGCCGAAGCGTGGGAAGATATCCTTTCCGCCAAGACGGGGCTTAACCCCGAGAAGGAAGACGAACTGTGCGCGCGCCTTTGCGAGCCGCAGGGCTATGATGCCGCTTACGGGGAATTAAAAGAGCTGTTAAAAGACGATAAAGACGGTTTTGCCATGCTCCAAATCATGTTGCGGGCGGCGGAAATTTCTCACCGCAAGTACCGCGAGCGCGGCATTTCCGAACAAGTCTTTACCGACACGATGGGCTGTTTTTCCCGCTTCGTACGCGAGTACAAAGCGTGCTTTGGGCACTACGGATTCGACAGAGGTTTTTGGACGGGCAGACAGCTTTCTTTGTCGCTCTTCCGTTTGGGAACGTTAGAGTTTGAAACGAACGGCGCGGTGCACATTCCGTCCGACGCCGATTTGTCGGAAAGCGCGTTAGACGAGGCGTTTGGCTTAGCTCGTGCGTTTTTGCCGAACGTGCGCTTCTGTTGCGATTCGTGGTTGCTCTCTCCCGTGCTCGGGGAATTGCTTCCGCCTACCTCGCGCATCAACCGCTTTCGCGAACGCTTCGAAATTCAAAACGCGGACGAAAAAAACGACGGATATAAATTTTGGGTGTTCCAAAACGCAACACTCCGCCCCGAGGATTTTCCCGAAAATACTTCCCTACAACGCGCGATAAAACGGCACGTTCTTGCGGGCGGTAATATCGGCGAGGCGTTTGGTTATTTAAAAGATTTTAAATAAATTTGCTTGACAAATGTAACTGCAATTTGTATGATTAAAATAAATTGTTAAGTTGGAAAGAAAACGATATTTGTATAATGCGGAGGAAACACGTGAGCGAGTCGATTACAAGTAGAATAGAGCGGGTACAGGCAGGGAAAGTTACCAAGTCTCAACGTAAGTTATTGGAGTATTTCGATACCGTCGATTATCGGAAAATTATTTATATGTCCATTACCGAGCTTGCGGAGGACACGGGCGTAGCGGAGGCAACCGTATTGCGTTTCTGCCGTTCGTTGGGCTTTAACGGCTATCAGGAATTCAAACTGCATTTGGCGCAGGACGTAACCTCGGGCGTGAAAACCTCGGGCGACGCGGAATACGTGAGCGACATTTTGGAGGGCTACCAAACGGCGCTCGAAAAGAGCCGTAAGGCGCTCACCCCGCAAATCTTGGAAGAGACCGTTCAGCTTTTGTTGAACGCGCGCACGGTGAGCTGCTGCGGCGTCGGTCACTCCTTTCTTGCCGCGTTGGAGCTGCATAACCGCTTGCTGAAAATGGGCATGATGTCCTTCTGCGAAAAGGATATGCACTTCCAAAACATTCTCATTTCGTCCCGCGACGAGCGCGACGTGCTCGTTATTTTCTCCGTTTCGGGCGGTACAAAGGACAACATCGAGGTTGCGGAAATCGCACGTTCCTGCGGCATGAAAATTATCGTAATTACCTGCCGCGACCGTTCGCCGCTTACGCGGTTTGCCGACGTCGTGATTGCCACTTCGTCGATGGAATCGCCCGAGCAAGCGGGTTCTATGACGAGTAAAATCATGCAGCTCTTCGTTGCGGACGTTATTTGTCATACGCTTCATTTGTCCGATAAGGCGCGGTTCGACGCCTATATCGCTAAAGGCAACGTGGCAACCGCCAACAAGTTGGTTTAATAAAATATCAAAAAGCCCCTGCGACGCAGGGGCTTTTTTGTGTTTGGAGAGATAAATTGAAATTGGTCTTATTCTGATTAACTTAACCGTCGTAACGTTTTAGACTGTCGCACAATGCCGAATATACATAAGCC
>CAMWUS010000043.1 GCA_947177495.1 uncultured Clostridia bacterium | reverse complement strand
GTTGAAGTTTACAATCTTTCTTCGCTTGTCATCGAAAGCGATTCCTATGAGAACGACGAAATCAGTAAAAGCACACTTTTGGAAGGCGTAATTCCCGATGCTCAACAGTCCTTCCGAAAGCGTAACGCTTGCAAGCGAAGTGCATTCGCCAAACGCATATCCACCGATACTTGCAACGCTGCCGGGAAGCTCGATTTCTTCAAGCGAAGTACACCTGTTGAATGCCGCCCCGCCGATAAGCGTTACGCCGTCTTCAACGGTCACGCTTGCGAGCGAGGTGCAGCCGTCGAATGCTTCATATCCGAATTCCGTTATGCTTTGGGGAATTGTGACGGCACTGAGTGAAGTACAACCTTTAAATGACCTCTGCCCGAGCTCCGTCAGTCCGTTAGGAAGCTCGATATCGCTGAGCAGCGTACAACCGTTGAAAGCGTACTCACCAATCGCCGTTATACTGTTCGGGATTTCCAAACTTACAAGCGAAGTGCACCCGTTGAACGCATAGTTTCCGATGCTCTCCACGCTGTCGGGAATTTCGACGCTTTCAAGCGAAACACAACCGCTGAACGCACTTCTTGCAATCGTATCGATACCGCTTCCGATTTTTGCGCTTTGAAGTCTGTCGCTATAACCGAACGCGCTTTCGCCGAAACTCGTTACACTGTCGGGAATTTCGACGCTTTCAAGCGAATCGCAGCCATAGAACGCCTCGTTCCCGATGCTCTTCACGCTGTCGGGAATTTCAACGCTCGTGAACGAGGTACATTGATAAAACGCTCTATTCTGGATTTTCGTTACGGGAAGACCCCGATAGGTTGCGGGAATAACAATCTCGTCATCCGTGCAAGTGCCGATTCCCGATACGCCGTATTCCGTTGCGGGTTGATTGCCTAAGCTTTCGTCATAAGCCGCTATGAACCACTTCAAGCCTCTGCTTCCGCCGCCGTCGTAGTCGCAAGCGGTACATGCATTGTCATCCCAAGTATGCCCCTGGGCACGAATGACCAATTCATTATCGCGCAGTCTCTGCGCACCGTCTTCATCCGCAAACTTGTCGGCACAATTCAAGCAGGAATAATAGGCGCGAACGCCGTCCTCCGTGCAGGTCGCATCCTCCTGCGCATGGAGCGTCATACTGTGTCCCGTTGCAGGCAAGGTCAGCCTGTGGGGGTCGGAATGTGTTTCCGTGCCCGCTTCGTCCTTATAATTCGTTCCGCAATTCGAGCAATAGTAGTACGCAGGATAACCGCTCGTCGTGCAGGTGGGGGCAAGCCCGTCTTTCTTTGTCATCTTGTGCCCAAACGCGGGAATGACCGTCGTTTCAAGCTCTTCCGTGCCCGCTTCGTCCGCAAAGTCTTTTTCGCAGTTATAGCAGTGCCAATGCTCAAGCGCTCCGTCGGATATGCACGACGCGGCGTTTCCGTCCAACTCATACATATCGTGTCCAAAAGCAGGTACGATATAATCTTCGTCCTTCGTCAGTTCGCTCCGGCCGTCGGGGTCATAATAGTCTTTTTTGCACACCGAACAGGTATAGTAGCTTGCGGTGCCTCCCTCCGTGCAGGTCGCCGGTTCTCCCAGATGGAGAGTCGTGTTGTGCTCGCCCAAAGGAAGTGCAATTTCGCTCAACTCGTTATATCCGTCTTTGTCCTCGAAATTCTTCTTGCAACGCGAACAGGAATAATATGCTCTATTCCCCACTTCTACGCAAGTGGAATGCTTCTCCGCGTGCTCCGACATAGCATGCCCCGTTGCAGGAATAGTAGCATCTAAGAGTTCGGTGTTGCCGTCCTTATCCGCAAAGGACAAAAAGCACCCCGAGCAGGTATAATATGTCACCATGCCAACCGTCGTGCAGGTCGGCTCTATGCGCTTATGCTCGGTCATGGTATGTTTGTGCGACTCTTCGGGCTTTTGCTTTCCGCAAATGCAGTAGCCGTTTACGTCATATTTGTGTTCGCTGTATTTTTTCTCGTCACAGCCGTTGCAGGTCTCGTAATGCCTGTCGCCGTCCTCGACGAATTTGCTCGACCACTCGTGATCTTTATGTTCGCCCTTGGGATCGTTTTTTCCGCAAACACAATCGCCCTTGGAATAATCGTGCTCGGAATATTTTACTTCCTTGCACCCTTCGCAAGACTGATAGTGTCTGTCGCCGTCGTCAATATATTTTTGTGTCCAAACATGGTCGTGTTTGTCGGACGGGTTATTTGTTCCCACGTCCCCGCCTTCGCCGCCTAAATCGCAAGCGGTCAGTCCGAACACGAGCGCGCAAACGCCCGCCAAAGTCATCAACAATCCTAAGCCTTTTTTCTTCATAATAGCTCCTCATTTTAACGGATAGTTACAGTATAAACAATAACCCCCCCCCTGTCAAGTATTTTACGAAAAAGGCGCTCCGAAAAGGAGCGCCTTGGGTTAACTTTTTTTGTTTGACTTACGTTGTGATCACGCCGCCGCCGAGGCATTGCGTATCGTCGTACAGTACGCAATACTGCCCTTCCGTCACGGCGCGCTGCGGCTCGTCGAAGGTGACAAAAAGAGAGGTCTCCCCCGTCCGCTTCACGCGTACTCCTTGTTCGCTTTGGCGGTAACGAAATTTCGCCTTGCATGCGAACTCCTGCTCCTTGGGCGGGAAGGGAATAAAGTTCATGCCCTCCACCTTGCAGGAAGTTGTATAGAGCGGGCTTTCGTCGCCGTGCGAAACATAGAGAATATTGTGCTGTAAATCCTTTTTCACGACGAACCATCTGCCGTCCTCGCCGCGTCTGCCGCCCAAATCCAACCCCCTGCGCTGACCGAGCGTGTAGTACATCAGCCCCAAATGCTCGCCGACCTCTTCGCCTTCGAGCGTTAAAATTTTGCCGCGCTGTGCGGGAAAATAGTTTTGCAGGAACTGACGGAAATTGCGTTCCCCGATAAAACAGATGCCCGTGGAATCCTTTTTCTTCGCCGTGGCAAGCCCGTTCTCCAACGCGATTTTGCGCACTTCCGACTTGTCTAAATCCGCCAAGGGAAACAGCACGCCGTCGAGCTGTTCCTGCGTGAGTTGGTTGAGAAAGTAGGTTTGATCTTTGTTCTGGTCGCGCGCCTTTAAAAGGCGGTGCACGCCGTTTTTGTGAGAGATTCCGCAGTAATGCCCCGTGGCAATCATGTCCGCGCCAAGCTCTTTGGCATACGCCTTAAAGGGTCCGAACTTGATTTCGCGGTTGCAGAGAACGTCGGGGTTAGGCGTCCTGCCCGCCTTGTATTCGGCAAGAAAATAGGAGAAAACGCGCTCTTGATATTCTTTGGCGAAATCGACGGTATAATAGGGAATGTCGAGCAAACCACACACGCGCGCGACGTCGGCGAAATCTTCTTCCGCCGTGCATACGCCGTTTGCGTCCGTCTCCTCCCAATTCCGCATAAAGAGCCCTACCACGCGGTAGCCCTGTTGTTTGAGAAGCAGAGCCGCAACGGAGCTGTCTACCCCGCCGCTCATGCCCACTACGACCGTCTTTCCCATTGAGCCGTTCCTTTTGAAAAAATTTCTTACATTTTACCATATTTCCGCAAAAATATAAAGCATTTTTTTCGAGAATGTGCTATAATGTGCCTTGTTGACGGCAATTACATAAAACCGATTGCCAATCGCACCCCAACTTGATATAATTACATACACGCACCCGTAAGCTGTTGTGAGTTCGTCCCGCCAAAAAGTATAATAAAACTAAATATTTGCACCCGTAGTCTAACTGGATAAAATCATGGCCTCCGACGCCATTGTTGTGAGTTCGAGCCTCGCCGGGTGCACCACAAAAAAAGAGAGGGTCACCCTCTCTTTTTTTGTGGTATGCCCCGCGAGGCGAGAACTACGCCCGCCGACTTGCTTGACAAAAACTGTTAGCCGTTATCGGGCGTCAGTTCGCCCCGCCGTAGGCGGCACGAGCCCGAAGGGCGAAGTAGCCTCGCCGAATCACTATTAAATCTTGTTTAATATTTTCATACGCTTTTACTTGATTTTTCCCTTTGTTTTTGTTAAAATAAAAATGCAGTTACAGCAAATCTAAAAACTTTCATAGAAAGTAGACTAGTGAATCTTCTGGAACGCTGTTATGAGGATTACCCTTTGAGGTTTACAGCATTAGGTTGCCCCTAACGATTAGTCAATGCATTTGTAAAGGACTGCAAAGGAGGTTCTTTTTTCGGTATAAATTTTTCAATCAAAAGGAGAGTTTATATCATGAAAACAAATGCTATGGTAATTAACCATGAAACCGCTATGTCGTTATGGAGTAAGCGTTATGGAAAAGCAAGCAAAGTAAAAGACTTCGCTGGACGTGAAATTCTCAAAGCGGCATACAACAATCGCAATAGCGAGTACGGGTGGAATATAGACCATATTCTACCACAAAGTAAGGGAGGCAAAACTACTGACAGCAACTTGATTTGTTGTCATATACTGTCAAATGACGAAAAAGCCGACAAGTTCCCTTGCTTTTCCGCAAATGGGAAACAGTTTGAAATTTTAAAAGTTGAAAACCATTATGAAGTTCGGTTGAAATCGGCAGAACACAAGTTTTCCGCAAATACTAATAATGATGTTATCAATTTTTATGATGCTTCCGCAGGTATTCGCTTTTTCAAAACCCTCAAAGGAATTCAAAACAAGCGTCCGTTTGTTGGAACAGTGGTAATAAAACTCTATAGTGTTAGAGCGATAGCTATTTTAGATTTTATCCGCAATATTTTCTATGATAAAATGATATCGTTTGATAGCAACAATTATGATGAAATAACCGTCTATGTTGTTGATTACAACATGCCGCAAAAAGAAGATACCGCGGATATGATTGAGAAATGCATCGTTCTCAATACTTATTTTAGTCATTATTTCGTTCCAATGGACGAAGTCTCATCGTTTAATATCTTTTATGGTGAACATAGAGAAGAAGATAGACAGTCTAGCTTGACATCGCAAAACGGATACAATTTTAGAGGAAAAAATTCGTTATATATAAATAAGCTAGTAGTGGATTCTAACGACACTGCCGCAACTGATTTAGACGGAGAACGAGCTGTTGGACAAGATTATATGAGATATGATGTTTTTGAATATAATTACATCAAAACTCAATTGTCAAAAAACTTAGATAGACAAATCAAATAATAAAATATACCGCAAAGGAACTTTCTTGAAAGGCGTCTGGGCAACAGGCGTCTTTTAATTTATAAACCCTAGCGGGCAGAGAATTCTGCCCGCTGTAATTGTTTCTATTGTAAACTTCCCGATTAAGTGACTTGTGTCGACAATCTAACGCCGTGCATACGCTCGCTTCTCGCTTCGGCGTATTCGCATAGTCTGCCTTGGTAGACGATTTCGCCTTTTATATCTAACAGCTCTACGGGGCGGACTGCATCGGGGAAAGTGTTTTTTTCTACCAAGTGAAAGCGTTCCAAAATTTCTTTTACGAACTCGGAACAATAAAAGTAATGATCTCTACGGAACATCAACCCGAATTTTGCAAGAAACAAACCTATGTAATTATAGTGATATTTCTTCCTGCGCGCATACATCGAATGGATATAGTTTTTGATTTCTATAAACTGCCCGTCGCTTACTTGCAGTTGAATGACGACGATATTCGCCGTGCGGAACTTTTTCATGGTGCCGTATTTCGGTGATTCTTTTACAAACCCGCCGATGATGGGATTGCTTGGATAGACGCGCCCGAAAGAATACATGGCGTCTAAATTTTCGTCAAGAGCGATGGAAGCATGGGTATATTGGTCGCCCGTAACGCGCCTTATAATGCGCGAAACGATAGACCCCGTTTGACTTACTACTATGTAAATGTGCTTCATATCCACCCCGATTTTATGTGTTTTATCACAAAAATGTTAAGAAACTGTAAAAACAAGTTGAGACCATGTTAGCATTATGTTGTTTTTATGTCAATAAAAAAGCACCTTAAAAGAGGTATTTTTTTTATTTTATTCACTATAATACGGGCTTATTATACCAAGCTCGTTTTGTTGAGAATAAGATTGCTGACCGCGCCCAAGCCTACCGCGAACAATCCGCCGCCCGCAAGGCACATGACCACGTTGACGAAACCGGAATCGAGCGGGCTTATCATGGGGATCATGGTGAAAAGCAACATTCCCGCCGCAAACGAACATAAAATAGAGAGCCACAATTTTTGCTTTGCTACCGTACCCAAGCACAGCGCAATCGAAACGAAAATCGCGGTCATGAAAATCTTAGAGAGCATACAAGCGATAACCCCGCCTGCGCCGAAGCCTTCCGTAGTAAACGGGAGCCCCGCAATCGCTCCGCCGATCATGGCGCCGATGAAGTAGGCAACAAACATGATCGTTGCGCCGACAAAACATACGAGCGATTTGGAGCAGACGTAGTCCACTTTCTTGGAACGGACGGTAAACAGGTTTTTCGCATAGCCGCTCTTAAAATCGTCGGCAACGAAAATGCAAACCAAAACCGCGACCAAAAAGTACAGCATATTGATATTGCACATGCTCGTTAAATCCATAGACATACCCGCCCCGCTTACCGAGCCGATTGCCTGCCAAACATTGGTGAACGTGCCCATGGCTTCCGCGCCTTCTTCCGCGTCGCCCATCATCGTCGTCATGACCAAAATGAGGATAGGCATTGCGAAGCACACGCCTGCCATGATATAGATAAGCGGCATGGTGAACATTCTCTTGAAGTCCACTGTCAGCATACTTTTCAGCTTTCTCAAAAAGCTTTTCTTTCCGAAAGTGTTCATATTAACGCCCCTCCTTCATCAAGTCGATATAGTATTCTTCTAAGCTGATTTTTTCCGTTTTGACTTCCGTGACCAAAATGCAGAGCTCGTTGTAGAGATAGGATACGACCTCTTCGGCTTTCACGTCGTCGTAGATACGGATATAGTCGTTTTCGAGCGTTACGTTTGCATACTTGCGCGATAACAGCGCTTGCGTTTTTTCCATATCCTTGGTTTGCAGAGCGACGTAGGTACGGCAGTCCGCTTCGAGTTCCTCGGCGGTCATTTCCTTGATCATTTTACCGCCGCGCACGATCCCGTAATGGGTTGCGATTTTTTCGAGCTCACCCAAGATGTGCGACGAGATGACCACCGTGCAGTTATAGTTCTTGGTAACGTCCACGAGCACGTCGCGCATGATGCGCATGCCGTCCGCATCCAAGCCGTTGATTGGTTCGTCCAAAATGAGCAATGAGGGATTGCCCAAGAGCGCAAACGCGATACCGATACGCTGCTTCATGCCGAGCGAACAGTTCTTATATTTGTTGGACGCCGAGCCTTCCATGTGCACGACTTTTAAAACCTTGCGCACTTCCTCCGCAGCGTTGGGGATTTCCAAATTTGCCGCTTGCAGCATCATGTTGTTCCATACACTGTAATTGGGGAAGCACCCCGGTTGCTCGATGAGCACGCCGATTTTTTCGCGCACGCCCGCGTCCTTGTAGTCCTTACCGAACAGTTTGATTTCGCCGCCGCTCGGCACAAGCAACCCGCAAATGAGTTTTTCCGTCGTCGATTTTCCACTTCCGTTTTCGCCGATAAACCCGTAGATCGCACCCTGCGGAACGGTCATGTTCAAGCCCGCAAGCGCTTGCTTCTGCCCGAAGTTTTTCGTTAAATTTCTGATTTCGATTGCGTTCATATTGCACCTCTTAATACACGTCGCGTTTGTTGAGAATGAGTGTTCCGAGCACGTTGTAGACGATTGCCCAAACCACCGAATTCATAAGACAAACGATAACTGCTACAAAACTGCTGGAAAGGCAGGCATACACCGAAGAGCCGTACAGGAAGATGTTGAGCGCGGGCGTATTTCCGATGACCGCCGCCGCGCCGATGACGGGAATGCCCGTACCGAGCACGAAGCACAGTGCAATGGAAATGCCGAACTTCGAACGGAAGATGATGTTGATAAAGGTGTAAAGACTTGCCCAACCCAAGCTCATGATCATCTTTCCGAGGATCGCGCAGACGAGAGAGCCCGCGTTAATGGTAAACGGTAAACCCGTGAACAACCCCGATGCGATACCGCCGATGAGATAGGTCACGCACATACACGCCATAGAGAACGCACCGAGCAGAGTTTTGGAAATCATGTAGTCCTGCTTCTTTGCGTGGGTGGTAAAAAGCTGTTTTACGTAGCCGCTCTTGTAGTCGTGCCCGATGAAGATGGAAACCATGATACCGCCGAAGATGAACACCATGTTCATGTTGGCGTACTCGCCGATATCGCTGATCACGTACAGCGGCAAATGGGCGGCAACGATCTGCCATGCGTTGGTGAACATTCCCGTTGCTTCGCCCTCTTCGCCCATTGCGCCCATAGACACGAGCGCGGGAATCAGCGCGGCAATCACAAGAAATATGTAGAGCAACGGCGTGTGAAATAACCGATAAAAGTCTACACCAAGCATGCCCTTTATGCGTTTGATAAAGCTGGGTTTTTCAAATTGCAACATATCTGTCTTTTCCATAATTTTTTTGAACGTGCAGGCGCGCGTCAGACAAGGCGAACGAACGACGACCGCAGGGAGTGTACAAAGCGTACACGACCAAGGCGGCGCGGAGCGCGACGATGTATTGCGCAACTTATAAGCAGAGAAGTTATCTCTGAACGCGTCCCGAACCGTCGCCACCGGCTAACGCTTCAACTTCCTTGCGCGATACAAGGTTGAAGTCGCCGGGGATAGTGTGCTTCAATGCGGATGCCGCAACGCCGAATTCCAAAGCGTCCTTGAAGTTCTTGCCGTCGAGGAAGCCGCAGATTGTGCCGCCCGCAAAGCTGTCGCCGCCGCCTACGCGGTCAACGATGGGATGCAGCGAATAGCTCTTGGAATGATAGAACTCGCCGCTCTTTGCCTCGTAAATGCAAGCCGACCAGCCGTTGTCCGAAGCCGAGTGCGATACGCGCAGCGAGGAAATAGCATACTTAAATCCGAGGTCTTTGCACATTCTCTGGAAAATATCCTTGTAGCCTGCGAGCTCGAGGTCGCCCTTGGTAACGTCGGTTGCGCCGGGCTTGTAGCCGAGAACGAGGTCTGCGTCCTCTTCGTTGCCGATGCAGACGTCAACGTACTGCATAAGGTTGGTCATAA
>CAMWUS010000042.1 GCA_947177495.1 uncultured Clostridia bacterium | reverse complement strand
TCTGAGACCTATGTAACGGTGGTGAACGACATGGAAGATAAAACCGCAACGATAGAAGCATGGCAGGACGAGCTTTGCATTTATAAAGGCATTCTGTTTCATAATCGCGTTTTTGAAAACGACTTTTCCGCCGATATTTCCTACGACTTTACTTGCGACGAATATAGCGCCCTCCGCGAACGGTACGACCTTGCCGCAATTGCGGGAACGGGAAGCGACTTTGAAAAAGCCTCTCGCCTGACTGCCTACCTTGCCCCCAAGCTTACCCACAAAGGCGACTACGACAACCATATTGCTTGCAACGCCCTCTCGCTTTTGGAATATAGCCTAAGTCACCCCGAACACGGCATCAACTGCCTGAACAAGTCTAAAATATTGCAAGAGTGCTGCCTTGCATTGGGTATCTACGCAAGACGGGTTTGCATTACGCCGTATTCGCCTTATGATTACGATAATCACGTTGTAACCGAAATTTACGATAGAGCCTTGCAAAAATGGGTTATGTTGGACGCAACGGCGAACGGCTATTTTACCGATGAAAACAGCACCCCTCTCTCCGTCTTGGAAATGCGCGAACATTTTGCGCTCAACCGCACTTGCAACTTTACGAAGTTGAGCGGCGAAGTTGCCGAATATTTTACTTCACACGAAGAAGAACAGATCTATTACAATAACTACTTTGCGAAAAATTTATTCTATTTGATTGTCGATCAAAGAAACGGTTTCGGGGAAAAAGACGCTTATTTACGATTTATCCCGAAAGGATTTGATGATAACGCGCGTTGGGAAATGAACAAATTGTTTCGGCTAAATAAGACGAACGATTACGAACCTCCGCACGATACAAGAAACCGCGGTTGCAATATCGATTGTTTAACCAAATCGCCTTTATAAATGAAAGCCCTCCTGCATTGCAGGAGGGCTTTGCGTTTTTATCAGGGCTCCCGCAAAAAGACGAAGTATTTTTGTGGGACGTGATTAAGATATATTCGCTTTGATTTGTTTTAACGCCGTCTTCTCTAAGCGGGAAACCTGCGCCTGCGAAATACCGACTTCCGCCGAAATTTCCGTCTGCGTTTTCCCCTCGTAGTAGCGGAGCGTTAAAATCTTGCGTTCCCGCTCGGTGAGCCGTGCAATCGCCTCGCGAAGGGCGACGCGCTCCGTCCAAATTTCGTCGCTCTGAGATTCGTCGCAAAGCTGATCCATCAGTTGAAGCGTGTCCCCGGTCTTGTTGTACACGGGGTCGTACAGGGAAACGGGATCGGAAATCGCGTCGAGCGCGTACACTACTTCACGCTCCGCTACCTGCATTTCTCGGGCGATGCGCTCGATACTCGCTTCCTCGTCGCGCTCCTCTAAGCCCTCCCGCACCTTTAAAATGCGGTATGCCGTATCGCGAATGGAACGGGAGACGCGCAAACTGTTGCCGTCCCTTAGATACCGTTTGATTTCCCCCAAAATCATGGGCACGGCGTAAGTCGAAAACTTTACGTTAAAATCCAAATTAAAGTTGTCGATTGCCTTAATTAGCCCCACACAGCCCGCTTGGAAGACGTCGTCTGCATTTGCGTTCTTCGCCCAAAACCGCTTTACAAGGGAAAGCACCAACCGCATATTGCCCACGATAAACGTTTCCCGTGCCAAACTATCGCCCGCTTTCAAGCGCCTCATCAGTTCGTCGTTCTCTTTTGCGGAGAGCTTGGGCAAGCCCGAAGTATCCACTCCGCAAATAACAACCTTTTGCAGCATATTCACCTCCTCGATGCAAATATGTACGTCCCCGTGCGAACGGTACACTCCCTTAGATACTCAGTTTTGGCATTCGAAGAAGCTTTTATGCAAATTTTATTTCACAACTTTTATAAAGAAAAAGCGCAGGAGCTATCCTGCGCTTTTTTGCGTTTATTCCGCAGTCAGCGGATATTGCAACATTCGTTGATCGACTAATATCAATTTGTTTTCGGCATTTACGACGAGCTCGATCCAAATCTTATCCGCGGCTTTGTGCTCCACTACAATCTCCAACTGATCGACGTAGAACGTAAGCGTTTCCGTAACCGTTTGGTCTGTGATGGGCGTTCCGTCCTCTTTGGTGGGCGTTCTGCTGACGGAAACGGTACCCTTCACCATTCCGCCCTCGTCGGCACGGTTAAAGGTAAGCGTGTAAAGGTTGCCCGCCGCGTCCTCCGCCGTATAGGTTCCGCTGAGGATTGCGGAGAAATCCGGCGCATCGCTTACGGTAAACGTAAACTTGCACTTCTGCGCGGACGCAACCGAGGAAGTGATAAGCACTTCATACACGCCCGTTTGGGATGCGGAGAATGCAAAGCACGCTACGCCGCCCATTTCCGCACGCTCCAACGTAACGGCAGCCCCGTTGCCCGAGACGACTTCCGCCGTTTGTGCGGCGTTTGAAAAGGCTTCTACGGCGCCGTAGAAGTACACCGTGCCGTTGAGTGCAAGCGTTTTAGTATCACCCTCGTAAAAGCTCCCGCTCGCGTCGTTGAGGATTTGCGCGGTCATAGAAACGGGCGCAACACCCGTTACGTCGATAACGAGCTTTTTCGTCACGTTTTTCGTTTTAAACAGGAGCGTCCATTTGCCGCCGTGCTTTACCGTAAGATGAATGACGGAATCGGAACGGTAAACCGTGAAATGCTCGTTGCTCACCATGGTATCCGTTCCCGTGCTGTTGCGGTTGCCCTCGTAATCGAAATACATCAAATCCTGCGTAAACGATGCCGTAGCGGGCAAAACGTTTGCAATGTTAATTTCGTAGCTGCCCGTGGCGACGTCGCATTCGAGCACGTCACCGTCCTCCAAAACCTGCCCGTTGTACGACAAGTCGAAAGACCGGATATTGAACATATCGCGGGAATATTCGTTTACCGCCGTTCTCGCGCCCGCCGTTTGCGTAACCTTAACGATGACGTAATGCGAAGGGCGCTCGGCTTGCGGCGTAGTAATTCCCGTAACGGGATCGGTCAGGAAAGTTCTTTCGTCCAACTCGTCCACTTTCCACGCGCTGTTGTCCTCGTAATAGTCCTGTCTGTACTCTACGCTCGCAATCGTATAATCTTCACTCAGCGTAAAGGCAACGGTAGTTTCGTAATAGTCGTAACCGTTCGTACGGTACTCTAACCCCGAAAACGAGAACGAATACTCTCTCGTCGCTTCGTTTGCGGTTTCCTTCAAATCCTTATTCGTACACTGCTTTGCGTGCTCGTACAAGTTTTTTAACGTATTTTCGATTCCGTACACGGTATCGTTGAAATACCACAAGTAATAAGGCGAACCGTTTATCATATCGGGATGGCTCATATTGCTTGTGACGATTTTATTGCCTTCCTGATGAATGATGAAAATTCCCTCGTCGTCGACGCTGCAATGATAAGTACTTGCGGGGTTGACATGAATATCGGAAAAGCGGGTATAGTTATCGCCGTACTCATACTGATAGCGGTAGGTTTCGCACAATGCCTGAACCGAGATCTGTTCCTGTACGACCGCTTCGCCCGAAAGCACTTTGTGCTTATACAAACTTCCCACGGTGATTGCGCCGCCTACGGTGGAAACGTTTATTTTGTCTACCGTCACGTCGAACGAATCCTTCGCGTTTCCCTGCGAAATTGTTACGGTGAACTTACCGAGCGCAGGCAAAATTCCGTCGATCACCGTGCCTTTTTCGTCTGTGACTTCCACGGTAAAATCTTTGAGGCTCGTCGATTTTTCGGGCGCGCCGTGCGTGTTGTCGTAGGTCAAATACAGCACCAAACCGTCGAGCGAAACCATATCGCCCAAATCGTAAGTCTTTTTTACAGCAGATGCATCCAACTCGACTTTATTCAAAATGCGGTCGGTATCGTTTACGTACACCGTATAAATGACTTTCTTTTCGCCGTAGCTCACGGTGATTTGATAATCGCCGGGAACGTCCATATCCATGCCGCTCTCTTGCCGAACGGAAGCTTCGGCGGTAACGTCCTTTTCCGTTCCGTCCGAGTAGACGGCAATTACCGCGAAATCGTCGCCCGTTTCGAATCCGTCGCCCCGCGTAAAATCGATGCGCGCGTTCTCCACGCGAAGCTCCTCAAGCTTCACCGAGCCGCAGGCGGCAATCCCGAAAGCTAAACATATTACCGATAACACGAGCATGAGCGCTACTGCGTACCGTTTGATTTTCTTCATCGTTTCACCTCAAACAAAGGAATTTTATCTGTAAAATCCGCAAGCGAACAGCCACAGCGAATCTTGATTTGCGGTATATCCCGCCGCTTCGGGCGTGCCCTGACCGGGTCCTACGCCGTCGGTATACAGCGAATGGTTTTCCGCGAACTTCTTTAAAAACACGATCAGCTCGTCGGTAACGTAGCAAACGCCGTCGCTGTTGCAAATGCGGTAGTAATCGACGCGAATGAAATTCGTATAGTCGAACGTGGCGAATTTCTGTTCTTCCTCGATCCACATATTGTACAGCATGAGATAGTTGGAGCTGCTCGGTCCCACGTTGTTGGCGGTATACAACGAACGCACTACGGTGTACGCCTCCATCGCTTTGGTAATGGCGCACATCAGCATGGGTCCGTACCCTTTTCCGTAGCCAAGTTGGTTTTCGCCGTACAGCTCCATATCGTACAAATGGTACCTACCCGTATTGGGGCTCTTCTTGAATTTGCTTGCGTCGAAGACCTTCGTCCCCATATCCGCAAACACGAACCTTTCGCCCTTCTTGGGCTCGGGCGTTTTGCCGCGCGCTTCCTGCGCCGTCTGCGGGCGAATATCGGCATAGTCGCTCGTGTATTTCCCTATCCACGTGATGGCAAAATCCACGGAAACGGGATAAGCCTGCAATTTGCTCACTGCACCCACGGCGAACGTGTACGCACTGCCGATTCCAGAAGCGTCGACTGCAATTTCCCAACGGAAATTTTTGGTGAACCCGCCCTCTAAGGCGGCGCCGCCTCCGTCCAACCTGCGGTTGTACCACTTAAAGCTCGAACTCCCGTTGTAAATATCGATATACGGGTTTACGTCGTCTACGTAAATATTCGTCCACGATTCAACGGTGTAAACGCCTGCGCTTTCCGGCACAAATTCGTAATAAAAAATCTGTTCGGCACTGTCGATATAAGTGCGGTAAGTTCCCTCTTTCCGCGTTTCGAAGCACCCGAGGTTGACGTATAGATTGCTGCCGTCTCCCTTCGTCGGGGCGATTATCGTTGTGAGCAGAATGGAAACCTGTCGCTCGTCGGAAGTCGCTTTATAGCCGTTGGGATTGTAGGTATAAGTATCGGGCAGACCTAAGAGATACACGCTGAAATCGCCGTCCAGCTCGCCTGCATCCGCTTTGCCGTTGGCGTCGAGCAGACTCCTCGTAACGCTGCTGCCGTTTTGCCAAACGACGGTGACGTCGTTGTCTCCGGGATTGAAGGGTTTGCCGCCAAAGTACACCGTTACGGTGTAGTGCGAAGAAGTAACGGGCGTGGGATCGTCGTTCCCTCCGTTGGGGTCGTTGTTCGTCCCGTTATCGATAGACGGTTTGTCGGTACCGTTTTCATAGTAGGTGCCCAAACTGCAACCCGAAAGACAAAGTGTAAAGCAGAGCGTGAATGCCGTTAGCGCCGAAATAAATTTATTTTTCATTCGAATGCCTCCGGAACAGTCCTTTGAAGAAGGATGAAACGTCTTTCCACTTCAACTGACGAATGATAATGTCCGCCACAAACAAGATGACGCAGGTCAACAGGAGCGGCATAATAAACTTGAACACGTACGTAGTATACTCCGAATCGGAATTTTCCAACACGCTTTCCTCGTCGAGTTCTAAAATCCTGCCGTTCTCCGTTAAAAGGCGATACAAATACGCCCTGTTAAAGCTCGTAAAGCTGTCGTATTCGGCATAATAGGAAACGGAAAATTCCGTCTGTGTGCCGTAATGCAAATCGCCGTGCGCGTAAGCAATAGAAACGGTATACGTGCCGGGAGCGTCGGTTGCGAATACGGCGGAATAGTTCCCGCCTTGGAAAACAAGCTGCTGCGTGCTGACGACGCCTTTGGGATCGGTGAGCGTTACGGTGAAATCGGTGCTGTCGGGCAACGACTGCGAGGTGATCACGTTCACCGTCGTAGAGCTTCCCGCTCCCTCCACTTCCAAAATAAAGGGCGAATTGATTCTCTCCGCGGGCAACGTCGCCTCGGGAATATTGCGCAAGAACGTTGCGCCGCCCGAACCGCTCGTCCACCCATCCGTCCAATAAGACGAAATGTCCGATAAAAACGAAGTTACCTTTCCCGCGCCGCACGCGCCGTATACGTACAAGGGTACGTCGAAATAAGTGACTTTGTCGCGATAGTATCTCGTCGTCAAAACGGCGGTAGCGTTGTTCTTTACGGAGTTATACCAAAAGCCGCCAATCGGCGCAATGCTCTCCACGCCTTTCAGGGCGCTATCGTTCGGCTTTTCGACGGTAACGGCATACGAGCCGCCCTCGATGAGGATTTCCTGCGTATCCTTGCGCAAATCGCCGATGACGACGTCCACTTGGCTTTCGTGCTCGATATCTTGATAGAATACGCCGCTCACCGCATGCTCGTTGTTCACAAGCTTGCGGAACAGCGTTTTTCCGTCCGCCTTTGCGTAAACGGTGAGCGCCGACACGGCAACGCCCTCGGCGGACATTATTTTCGCTTCCTCGATTGCTTGATTGTGATCGCTTACGGGATCTAACCCGTCGGAAATGACGATGACGCGCTTATCGTAAAACCGCTTGGGCATGAGCTCGTGCGTATAGCGGAGCGCGGCGCTCAAATTCGTTTCGTTCTCCACTTCGCAGGCTTCGATCGTGTTCACGATAACGCCTACCGTCGTCAAATAAGTGGGATCCAACAGCGGGCGAATCACCCCCGAAAAACCTACTACCATGACCATGTCGGTAGGATTGAGAGATTGAAGCAAACGAATTGCCGCGCCCTTGGCAACGTTCAAGCGGCTTTCGAAGTTCATGCTTGTGGAAATATCGAGAACGATTGCAAACAGGCGCGTATCCTGATTGGCGTTCCCAATCGTAACGGGCAGAAGCTTTGCAAGCATTGCAAGCGCTTCCGAGCTTCCGTCGTCCTCTTGAATAAAGGTATTGCCGTAGGTGGAGAGCGTTTTGCCGTAGTTGTTTACAAGCGTATCCAAACTCGATAAGAACATTTGCCACGAGGGCACGGTGCGCACGTCGAAGTTGCAAAGCGCGATTTCATCGTACACGCACATTTCTTCCACGCTGAGCGGGAGTTTGGCAATATCCGTAATATATGTCACGTTTTCCGTTCCGTAAACGCCCCTTCCTGCCACGGCGTCTCGCCCCGAACCGCCGATAAAGAGCACCTTCTTCTCGTCGGTGACTTCCTGCGTAAACAGCCAACGGTTGTTGTGCGGGGAATAGTCGGCGTCGTCGTCTACCGTCTCCACGCGCACCTCGTAGCGGAACGTGCCTACGCTGTCGGTGGCAAGCGGGAGCGATAAAACGTTTAAGCCTTTGTACAGGCTCGCCGTTTTCCTCGTTTGCAAAGTGCCGTCGCGGTACAAACTCACGTAGCCATCGCAACGCTCGATGTCGTTGCCCTGCCCGTCTACGCCGCCGTTTACGCGCACTAATATGCGCACCTCTTCCTCTTTGTTCAAATAGGTGGAACCCGTCGCCTCCGCAGAGTCGATTTGTACTTCGCGGACGGACGGCGAAAGATTGTCGTCCAAATACACGGCGTCGATGTACACGCCGTCGTTTTGCAGGGAGTTTACAATTCGTAAAATATTGTTGGACGCCACGGTTTCCACACCGTCGGTAATTACGATGATGCGTTTAATCACGTCGTCGTCGAACAAATTGCCCGCATAGCGGATTGCCGCGCCGATGTCCGTCGCGCTCCGATCCACGCTTGTTGCCGAGCGAACGTCGGGAACCCCGCCGCCCATTTCGGAAATCAACTCGTAGTTTCTGCCAAAGCAAATCACGCTCATGCGGGAATTGCGGGGCAGTTTGCCCGCTACCTGTTCGAGTTTTTCCTGCACGTCGTCCAAGTTGTGCTCGGCGGAATAGGAAATATCGGCAAGCACGTACACGTTGGTTTCGGTTACGACGCGCTCGTACTTCATGCCGCTCACGGCAAGCGAGAAACAAACGCAGAATACAATGTGAATAATTAAAGAAGCGATATTATGCCCGTTGCGGTTATCCTTACGCACCGTAATGCAAAACGGCACGGTCACCGCCGCAATGAGCGGCACCAACAGGAAAAGCAGCCAGGGGTTATCGAAGCTGATATTGCTCATAGCAGTATACCCCCCAGTCCGCCAAAAGTAGCACGGCAATGATAATGAAGAAAGCAAGCAAGCTTTCGTAATAACCGTCGGAATAGTTGTATTCCCGCGCGCCCGCAAGCAGCATGGAATCCCCCGCAGCGGAACGGCTTTCCTCCTCGGGAACGCAGGCATACGCATACAAATTCGTTTCGTCGCTACCCTGCAATTTTACGGTGAGCGTATAGGTGCCCGTCTCACCGAGACGAACCTCGCAAATATCCGCGCCCATCGTGTCCAAAGTATTTCTCGTCCCGCTCGGCGAAGTTAAAACGATTCCCTCGCAACCGGGGACGACGTTCACCGCCATGGTATCGCCGCAAACGTAAGTAGTTTGGGAAAGCACTGCGGGGAAGGAATACTCCATGAGGTTGCGCACCAAAATCAGGAAATCGTCCGTCATGCCGAAGTTGGAATCTTGAATGCGGAACGCAAACACAACTTGTCTATCGTTATTTTTATTCAGTCCCGCGCACACCACGCTATCCCCGCCTACGCTGAGAACGGAGGTAAAATTGCGCGGCACGCTGTATTGCGCGTATCTGCGCACGGCAATATCGCGACGCACCAAATCCTGCGTCAGCATTTTTTCGAGCGACGAACTGCCTTGGGTATACTTGGGCACGTAATAACTGCCCGTTCCCTCTGCATCGCGCGGCACGGCATAATCGCGGAAGCTCACGCCAGTTTTGCCGCCGCTCCCGTCGATGGAATCGATCAGCCAAATCGCCGCATTCGTGGGGATTTCGGCAGGCGTGTACCCGTTGAACACGTACATACCGT